>DATDGH010000649.1:0-1781 GCA_036522215.1 Candidatus Angelobacter sp.
ACAGTTGTCCGGTGATCTTCCCGTGCTCCAGCTTCCGGCAGACCGCCTGCGTCCACCTCTGTTTTCCTATCGCGGCGCCTCTGAAATTGTTTGCCTGCAGCCAGATCTCTACCACAAGATTCAAGTCATGGCCCGTCGTGAAAATGTCACGCCCTTCATGGTGCTGGCCGGCTCGCTCCAGGTCCTCTTACACCGCATTTCCGGACAAGACGATGTGCTGCTCGGATCGCCCAACAATGGCCGCAACAAGCCAGAGTTCGCCGGGGTGGTTGGGTATTTCGTGAATCCCATCGTGTTGCGCTCCTACTACGAAGGATCGCTCTCGTTCAGTACCTACCTGGCACAGGCAAGGCAGACGGCGCTCCAGGCTTTCAGGCATCAGGATTATCCCTTTCCACTGCTCGTGGAGCATTTGCATCCGAAACGCGAAGGCGGAATTTCCCCGATTTTCCAGGCTATGTTTGTCTGGCAGGAACTGCCCGGAAGTGAAGGTGAAGCTCTCTCAGCCGCCTCGATTGGCGACGCCCGGAAACCTGTCCGCTTTGCCGGTGCGCCGGCCGAACTGGTCCCGCTTGACAATCACGGATCGCAATTCGATCTCACCCTTCTCATGAGTTCAGACGGAGCAGATCTGCTGGGCTCGCTCAAATACAGCACTGATCTTTTCGACCGGACTACGATCCAGCGTGTGGCTGCCCAGCTTTCCGTGTTGCTGGCGGCCATCGCTGATGATTGCCGGCAGCCACTCTCGACATTGCCTTTAATGGCTCCGGTCGAACGCGACCAGGTGCTGCTGCAATACAGCAGAGGTCCTTCTCAATCTTCCGCAGAAAATCTGGTTCACGAATTGTTTGAAATACAGGTGGAAGCTGATCCTTCAGCGATTGCTTTGATTGCAGGCGAAAGACAAATGACCTTTGGGCAACTCAACGCTCAAGCGAACCAGTTCGCCCGTTATCTTCGCACACTGGGTGTGGAAACCGAGTCGCTGGTTGGCGTGTGTCTGGAGCGTTCGCCCGAGATGATTGCAGCGTTGCTGGGAATATGGAAGTCCGGCGGAGTTTATGTGCCTTTAGACACTCGCGATCCGCAGGCGCGCCTGGCGGCGATGATGGAGCGCGCTTCTCTTCAGGCTCTTATCACTCATGAGCATCTGCTGGACCGCCTGCCGGAACAGTTGCCGCCGGTGGTGCTGCTCGATCTTGATCTGGACGTGATTGCGCAAGAAAACGAGAGCAATCTGGACATCAGCATTGACGGTCGCAACCTGGCTTACATGATTCATACATCGGGCTCTACTGGCACTCCGAAAGGTGTGATGATCGAGCACCGCTGCCTCAACAATCTGTTTGCCGGTTTGAGCCAGGCGATTTATTCGGAATTCAGCGGTCGTTTACGGGTGGGATTGAATGCTCCTTTCACCTTCGATTCTTCCATCAAGCAACTCATAACGGTGGCCATGGGCCACACGTTGTGCCTGGTTCCAGAAAAGATACGCCGTAATGGTCAGGAGCTGCTGGCCTTTATCCAGGAGATGAGGCTTGATGTTTTTGACTGCACACCCACTCAAGTCCAACTCCTTCTTGAAGCAGGGTTGGAATACTCTGCGGATTCGACCATGCTGTTCGTCGCCGGAGAGCCGGTTCCGGAGCACATCTGGCAGGTGCTCAGGACACGCAAATCGAAGCCATCATTCAACCTCTACGGGCCAACTGAGTGTGCGGTCGACGCAACGGTTTGCTGCACGAGCGAAGAGCCGGCGCCCTCCATCGGCCGCCCCC
>DATDGH010000650.1:0-4685 GCA_036522215.1 Candidatus Angelobacter sp.
AGATGTTTCGCGCTCAGGGGCCGCGATCGTATTGGCGCACCAGCAGAGATTTGCGGCAAAGTCAGTTCTGGTCGGCGAACCGTCGCCTGCAGCAAAAGACCATGCCGACGTGGAGGTGCTGGACTCAGATACGCTACAGCCGTCAACCAGGTTTATGGTGAAACTCCTGCGGGATAACTGGTCAGCGGCAGAGCACTCACTGGTGGCTGCGAGTCCTGATCAGGCAAACAAGGCTTTCGGTTTGCTGGATTTCACCGGCAGGTGGAGTGAGCTTAAGTCGCCCTGGACCAGTCCCATGCCGGCGTGCCCAGTCCAGATGCAGGCATTGCCGCAGGAACGTGTGGCAGTAGCGGGCTGCCGGTTTTTCGGTGTGCTGTCCAATGCAGGAGAGCAGGTCCTGGCGCTTACTCTGGAACCGCTCGAGCTCTCCATCGCCACCAATGGCGCGGGCCCTTTCGTTGCTGTAGAAATTGACAAATTGCAAGTCGGCAAGCCGCTGTCTGCATCCAAACCCGACCGGGTTGAAGTCTATGATTTGAGAACGAAAGCCAAGGTGATCGCCGTCCCATTAGTCGCCGACAACCCTTATTTCGATATTTCCAGCCGGGGTGAACTCGTGGTGGTAGAAGGCGACCATGTGAGTATGTATTCTGCTGCGAGCCAACAGGGGCCAACGACTCATCGGGCAAATTAGACGTGATGCGGCAATTGAGAAATTGGTACTTGCAGTAATTTTGAAACTCCGAAACCCACCTGAGCAGGAATGCCCTCAAACAGCTCTCGAATAGGTGTACACTTTTCAAAACGCCATGTGAAGGTTCTCTTCCGGGGGGCGAATGAAGAATCACTTTCCGCACGCAGTTCTGCTGGTTGCTTTGGCAGTCCTGGCAATGGCTAGTCCTTCAACGGGACAATCCAGCAATCTTTCCAATTCCAGCAGCACCTCTGCTGCTCCGCCCCAAGGCACAGCCCTGATAGTGGAGCTGGCGAAATCCGTTGACGCGAAGAAGGCCAAAGTCGGCGATCCAGTCAAGACAAAGGTAATTCAGGACGTTATTTCCAGCGGGAAACTGGTAATTCCCAGAGGTTCAATGGTCACAGGCCACGTGACTGCGGCCAAAGCTTACAGTCAAGGCGATCCACAATCCATTCTGGGTGTGGTCTTTGATAAGGTTGCCCTGAAACACGGGCAACAGATGACGTTCAATGCTTTCTGGCAAGCCTTGGCTCCGCCAGTTGAGGTGCCTGACGTGCTGACTTCTTCTGACTACGATGGCGGTCAGGCCGGAGGTTCACAACCCGTGAGCCACGGCCCGTCTCGTCCCTTAGTGGACCCGAGGGATAGAGTTGATCACACCAGAGAGGACGCTCTCCGAAACGCGTCCGATCCCAACTCCTATGGCACGGGATTGAACACGCTTCATAACGGAATGTTGAGCAATGGCAACCGAGGCGTGTTTGGAATGCCGGGCGTCTCCTTCAAGTCTCAATCGGGAACTTCGGCGCCAGAACTCATCTCCACCAAGGCGAGCATCAAGCTTGAAAGTGGGACACAGATGGTTTTGGAAATTGCCGGCAACGGACACTAAAGAAAAAATAGCGAAGCTGTAGCCCAAATGCCATGAACGGGTGGCGTAGAGACGGGCGGTAGCGCGGTTCACAGATCTTGATGGGCTACACCAACTCTGGTTCTGCGCTAGCGTACACTGCGGCGGGTGGCAAGCTGCCAAAGAAAATCTTCATTTACCATCCTTTGGCGTCTTTCAGCCTGACGCTCTTCTACATCTATTAACAACATAATTAATTAAATATAAATTATTAGTTGACAACATCGTAAAGGATGTGATCTACTGAAGATGGAGCCCCCAGGGGCTGCCGTTGTACTTTGATCTTTGAAAACTGAATAGAAATGGGAAGCACGGTGCCTCGCCTTACGCGGGACGCAGCCGGGGAAGTGTACTTAGCACCCGTGAATTGAATCCCGGACGCAGCCGAAGAAGTGTGCCTTGCGCTTGGCCAACTGGACGCTTGTGCTTGCGCGGTTTGCTATGGGTGTTGCCTTATCTGCCCTGTGACTCTTTTCTAAGTCATTTAGAGTCAATACTTGTTTTTTGCTACAATAATGATGGTTCTACATGGTTTTCCGATCACGCGCGATCACGGCGACCAGGTGCGATCACGGCGATTGTTGATGCCGCCGAAAGCCTCTCCAAGAGTCACAGATTTATTCAATCCGGCTTGCCGGTGGCGGGGCTGTTCCCTCAGGTTACCTCGACCTCAAAAGGTAACCTTAAACCTGCCTGAAGGCTACTTTTTCCCCTGACGTGATCACCTGGCGGACTGGAAAACGGGTTTTGTCGCGCGGTGGAAGAGATGTAGCCCTATGGCCCTTTTCACCCAAAGGGCACAACCCAAAAAGGCCTTTGCAACCCCTTTTTTAGCATCAACTCCTTATGGATCAAGGAGATGCGCAGCGTTACGGCCTTTGCTCCGATTTTCAGAAATGTCTATCAACTAAAGAAAAAACAAAGAAGCTGTAGCCCCAAAGCCATGAACGGGTGGCGTAGAGACGCGCGCTAGCGCGGCTCACAGATTTTGATGGGCTACACCAACTCTGGTTCTGCTCTAGTGAATCAGAAAATGCTCTCATTGTTTGTTCGCGGTCGTGGCGGTCACTGCGGTCTGACCGTTCACCATGACAAGTTCTTTGGCGCCTTTGGTGGCGTAATTCACCACTGAGCTTGGAACCACTCCCAGGTAGACGGTAGCGATGGCGGCCAGAACCAGGGCTGTGCCCATGGCTGGCGAGACCGGTTCAGGCGCAGCATCCATAGACGGCTCGCGCATGTACATCACCACGATCAATCGCAAGTAGTAATAGGCAGCCACGGCGCTATTGACCACGCCAATGATCGTAAGCCACACGAGATCTGCCTGAAGCGCCGCGCTGAAGACGTAATACTTGGCAAAAAACCCGCCGGTAAGAGGTATGCCAATCAACGACAGCATGAAGATGGTGAGAGTGAAGGCCAGCAGGGGAGAGCGCCGGCCAAGTCCGGCGTAGTCGTCGATAGTCACATACTTTTCGCCGCTACTGCCAATATGGCTTACCACGGCAAAGGCGCCAACGTTCATGGCGGCGTAAGCAGCGGTGTAGAAAATGGCGGCGGTTAATCCGATCTCGTTGCGGGCGGCGAAGGCGACGAGCAGATATCCGGCGTGGGCAATGGATGAATAGGCCAGCATGCGCTTGACGTTGTTCTGCACCAGCGCGCCCAGATTGCCCAGCGTCATGGAAAGCGCCGCCGAAATCCAGACGAGCCAGAACCAGCCGGTCGCGTTTGTACCGAACAACACACGGAGCAGCACCGCGAAAGCCGCAGCTTTGGGCCCGGTAGACATCAGAGCCACGATGGGAGCAGGAGCACCTTCATAGACGTCGGGCGTCCAGACGTGGAAGGGAGCGGCAGCCACCTTGAACCCCAGGCCAATCAGCATGAGCGCCGTTGCGGTGAAAACCAGGGCGCCGGAATTTCCGCTGCCCAAAGATGTGGCGATGTCCGGAATGCTGGTGGACCTGGTGGCGCCATACATCAGGGCTACACCGTAAAGAAAGAAGGCTGTGGCAAAGGATCCAAGTAAAAAGTACTTGATGGAAGATTCAGTGCCCATCGCCGCCCGTCGCCGGTATCCGGCCAGGATGTAAGTGGAGATGGAAGAAATCTCCAGGGCGATGAAGATCAGCACCAATTCGATGGCCGATGACATCAGCACCATGCCCACGGTGCCAAAAAGAATCAGGCCGTAATATTCGCCGCTGTTGATCTTCTGCTGATCAAGATACTCGAGCGAAGCCAGGATGCAGATGGCGGAAATGGCGGGAATCAGGATGTGAAAGAAGACACTGAAGCTATCCACCTGCACCATTCCGGACCAGGCGACTCCATACCATTTGAGCTGGTAGAAAGCGGCGGCGATGGCAACAAGGGTTCCAAAGAGCGAGAGTACACCTAACCTTCTGCGGCTCTGTCCCGGGGGCAGAAACGGATCCAGGATCATGACAGCAATGCCGAAGGCGGTCAGCACCAGCTCTGGCAGGATGCGAATGTAGTCGGCAGCGTGGATAGGGTTCATTTCTGTCCTGCTTGCATAGGTGAGGGTTTCGGCCTCGAATCACTGATCGCTAAAGTGCCGGGCACATTGGAAGAAATCTCTTTCCTATTGATTTCTCCTACTGAGGCATCGATCGACTTCATGAACAATGGTGATGCCACTCCCATAACTAGAGCCATTACAGCCAGAGGCCAGAGCGAAATTTGCTCGCGGCTGCCAATGTCCGGCACACTACGATTCTCTTCGTGACCAATCGGACCATAAAAGACGCGCTGGTACATCCACAGCAGGTAAGCTGCGCTCCAGATCACCCCGCTGGCTGCAAGAACTCCATAGATGACCTTGGCCTGGAAGGCGCCACTCAAGACCAGGAATTCGCCTACGAAGCCGTTCAGCAGTGGCAGCCCAACCGACGACAAGACTGCAATCATAAAGAACGTCGCATAGATGGGCATGGGCGTCGCCAGGCCGCCGTATTCGCGCAACTCGTAAGTGTGCTTGCGCTCGTAGAGCATGCCTGCCAGCATGAATAGCGCTCCGGTGGAGATGCCGTGGTTCAGCATCTGGTAGAC
>DATDGH010000651.1:0-2313 GCA_036522215.1 Candidatus Angelobacter sp.
GCTCGAGTATGACGACGAATCTCTTCAATGTTCCGGTAAACCGGTAAGGCATTTTGTCCACATAATCTTCGATTACCGGGGTCCCAGTGTCCTCTCCGATGTCGAATGTTTCTGTTGCGGAGAATCGAATCGGAATGCTTCGGGGGATACGTCCTTCCGCAACTTGTTTTTCATCCACAAACAAAATTCCCGTCGCTCCTCTGCCGTACCCGCCCCCGTCATATCTAAACGCAGCGCGAACTACGTGATTTCCAGCCGCGATAGGCTGGCCTGAAGAAATACGGAACTTGTGTTCGGGTTGGTTCGAAAACGCATAGACAAATTCCGGTTTGCTGTCTTGCATTAGCAGGCCCCAGCCGCCGAAACGACCACCGAGTTTAGCCAAGACACCACTCGCACCATGCTCGGGAATGCTTATTTCAGCCGCTACAGTCCACGATCTGTTCTTGAAGTCCGGAGCGGACCCCTCCGGGATGCGAATCATTCCCGGGTAGTATGTAAACTCTGAGCGCCCATGAGTAAGACTCGGTCGAATGCTCGGGTCGCCCCTCTCCGCAAAACTGGAATCGAGTGGGTAGACGTTGTATTTTATTGCCTCAGCATCGAATGCCGCTTGCAGTTCCTTGAGTTTGGCAGGATTCTTCTCCGCAAGGTTATTCGCTTGGCTGAAATCCTCGTTAATGTTGTACAGTTCCCATTTGAAGTCATCAGGGTCAGCTTTAGCTCCAAACGTTACCCACGGCAGGCGGAGTGGTGTTGTGCTCGCCATCCAGCCATCTTTGTAAATTGCACGGTTGCCAACCAGTTCGAAATACTGTGAAGTGTGCCGAGTTGGAGCTTTTGGGTTGTCGAACGTATACATCAGGCTCGTGCCATCTAGAGGTTTTTGCTCGAGCCCGTCCATGATGTCTGGAGGAGTGATCCCAGCGGCTTCGTAGATGGTCGGCACGATGTCAATAAGGTGGCAAAACTGAGAACGGATGCTGCCCTTATCCTTGATCTTTGCAGGCCATGAGATCACCATACCGTTGCGCGTGCCGCCGAAATGCGAGGCGACCTGCTTCGTCCACTGCATTGGCGAATCCATAGCATGCGCCCAACCGACTGGATAGTGGTTGTAAGCCAAAGGTCCACCCAAGTTACCCATCATAGAGAGCAGGTAGTCCAAGCTCTCGGGTACACGATTGGCCATACTACCCACTTCATTTGCCGTGCCCTGCAAGCTGCCCTCGGCGCTTGCGCCGTTGTCTCCCATGATGAAAATCACGAGAGTGTTGTCTTTCTGGCCGGATTCTTCTATCGCATCAAGCAAGCGTCCAATTTGATTATCAGCATGTGAGAGGGCAGCCGCGTACACTTCCATCATGCGGGCGAACAGGCGCTTCTGGTCTGCAGACAGAGCGTCCCATGCAGAAAGCTGCTCTGGTCTTTTTGTTAGCTGAGTGTTGGCGGGAACGACGCCAAGCTTGATCTGGCGAGCCAGTGTTTCCTCCCGGACCTTATCCCAGCCCTGATCAAACTTGCCTTTGTACTTGTCGATCCACTCTTTTGGCGCATGATGAGGCGCGTGAGCGCTACCTGTTGCGTAGTACAGCAGCCACGGTTTTGTCGGCGCAACGGAATGCTGCATTTGCATCCATGCGATTGCCTTGTCCGCCATGAGTTCATCGAAATGCTTGGAGCCGTGCACCTGCTCTTCAGATTCGACTGGCCGCGTGTTCTCAAATATTGGTGTGTGCCACTGATCGGCATCGCCGCCTAAAAATCCGTAAAAGTACTCGAACCCCAACCCTGTTGGCCAAAGATCAAATGGGCCTGCCTGGCTTGACATCCAGTCTGGCACGTTATGCATTTTGCCGTACCACGAAGTGTTGTAGCCGTTTTCCTTGAGGACTTCTCCGACACAACCCGTACTTTTGGATATGAGTGAGTTATAGCCGGGGTAGCCCGATGATGCCGCTTGCGACGGAGTGATGGTTGCGGCCCGTAATGAGCGCCGCACGACTCGGTGAGCAGAGGGCTGTGGTGTGGAACGTGTTGAAGCGAAGCCCGCGGTCAGCCAAACGCTGAAAGTTGGGAGTCTCAATGGGTCCACCGAAAGGGCTTGTCGCTCCAAACCCCACATCATCAGTCAAGATGAGGAGGACATTCGGCGCTCCTTTTGGTGCTTCAAGGCCTTTTGGAAAGTCGGGGGTTGAATCTTTTACGGTGCGGCCAATATGACCTTGAAAGGGTTGTTCAGGTTTTGGCAGAATCACTTGCGTGCCAGCGGGATTCATAACGCCGCCTATGTTTCTTTTCATGGCTCTCTCC
>DATDGH010000652.1:0-2494 GCA_036522215.1 Candidatus Angelobacter sp.
ATCTTTCCAATGGCAGAAATCCCCAATATGCCGTGTTCGACGAATATCTGCTGCCCATGCTTGTTTGGTCTCCATAACAGCATCATCCAGGCGGATTGGGAATAAGACAGTTCTGTTTTGCAGGCGCTCTTTCTCAAAGGCGGTTTCGACCTCTTTCTCAACCCAGAAACTGCTAACAGAGTTCGACGATAGAACAATCAGCAGCTTATCGTGGACACGAATCGCATCGTCGATGCGTTTACGGAACGGGTCTCCAATCTTCAAGTCCTCTGGAGCAAACCAGCAGCGAACCCCTTTGCTCTGCAAGTCACCATGCAGTCGTGTCGCAAATTCTTGTTCCCTACTCGAAAAGCTGATAAAGCAGGAATAAAACTCAATCGGCGACATCGCCGACACTAGGGACCTCATATTGGTAATGAACACGTCGGGCACGCCGGCACCACGCAAAAAGACTTCGGGAATTTTGCCCTGGGAAAGGATGACTGTGTCGATTCCGATCGTTGTATAGAATAGATGCTGCACAGTCTCCAATCCTCTTACCTGACTCAGATCAATGTCTGCCAGTATTGTGTTACCCATCTTTGAATTCGTAAGGTCTGCCCCAGTCAGGAGCGCCGCTCTCAGGTTCGCCCCACTAAGATGTGTGGCGCTGAGATTGGCCCCTGTGAGGACGGCGCCTTCGAGGACGGCACCTTCGAGATTCGCCTCCATGAGAATCGCCCGGCGGAGTATTGCACAGGTCAGGTCTGCTCCACTGAGGTTCGCGTGACTCAGGTCTGCCCCGCTGAGGTCCACCGAGCCGAAATCCACTCGCCTGAGGTTTGCCCTGCTTAGCCTCGCCCCGGTGAGATGCACATCGCGACCGTATCCTGATTTTGCATAGGTGTCCTTACGCCACTGATTCCAGTAGTCGACGCCCTGCTTGAGGATCTGAAGGTGTTCTTCATTAGCCACAGTGTGGTTCCTTCTGATCGGCGGAAAGATTTTCCCATAAAGTGAGGTTCAGGCTCTACCTGCATCACAGCAATGGCGAAAACAATAGCCAGTACAAAAACCGAAGTTGTTGCGACAAGAGTCAAGTACCTGGAGCGCAAGAAGTAGCCCTGCGAGCGTAGCCCAAGACCGGCTATGCCCCTCACACTCCCTCGGACCGCCGACCTGTTCCTTCAGCCTCCAATCAATCTGATTTAGCCTTGTCATCCGCTCGTAAGTCTCGCAGCAGACGGTCAAAGGCCTTCTTATAAATGTCTCGGTTTCTCCAATTAGAGAAGTCGCCGATATGCCGGGCACGCCTGATCTCTGCTGCCCATGCTTGCTTGCTTTCCATCACCGCATCGTCAAGCCGAATTGGAAACAGAGTGGCTTTGCGGGATGATCTCTCCTTTTCAAATGCCGCCTCAACTTCGGATTGAACCCATGGACTGCAAACTGAATTCTCAGAGAGAATGAGCAGCAGTTTGTCATTAGATTGGATTTCCAAATCAATCCTGTCGCGGATCGGGTCACCGATCCTCATGTGCTCCGTTGCAAACCAGCAGCGAACGCCGCGCCGCTGTAAACCTCTGTTCAAGTGTTCCGCGAAGTCTTGATCTCTGGAAGAGTAGCTTATGAAGCAGGAATGGAAATACGTTCTTTTTCGAAGGCTTGGCAAAAGCCGAATCATGCCATCTGAAAGTCCGCAGCCGCGTAGGAATTCTAAGGGCAATGCGCCTGATCGACGCAGGGTTCTTTCGTCGATAATACTTGGTCCACCATGCCGACATGCTTCCAGCCCTGATGCTCCCGTGAAGTTCACCCGCGCAAGGACCGTTTCCCAAAACATTGCTCCGGTCAAATCAGTGTTGCTCAGATTGGCCAGGGTGAGATTAGCGTGGAAGAATCTTGTCTGCCGCAGGTCGGCGTCCCGCATATCAGCACGACGGAGATTGGCTCCGCTCAGATCTGCCTCGACCAAGGTAGCTTTCCGAAAATTGGCCCCCTTGAGTATGGAATAGCTCAGGTTCGCGCGCCTGAAATTGTATCCGCCGAAGTCAGCAATTATTCCAACGTCAGAGGGTAGGTTCGGTTCAGACCATTCGAGACTCGTTTCACTCAGATACGCAGTGCGGAGATCCGGTTGCACTTTCGGGTTCGCGCTTCGCCATTCATTCCAAATGTGCATCCCTTGCCGAAGTATAGCGAGGTGTTCTGGATTTGCCATGAAAGACTTGTAGCTTATCACCTTGATACAAGAAGTTGACGCTGGTCTCAATCATTATTGCAGTTGCCCGATAAACTGACGGCAGCGACTCAAATTGCGTTAGTACGGGGGTGATACCCTCTGACCGGCTCTGCCATGGTCTCGGTTTGAGCCAATTTCAAATCGCAAAAAGATCGGCTCGTTCCTATGGCATAATTCTTTCGCCATGAACGTCTTTATAAGCTGGTCTGGCAGACAAAGCCAAGCAATTGCAGAAGCCCTCAGTGGATGGTTGCCCAAGGTGATCAATGCAAT
>DATDGH010000653.1:0-9299 GCA_036522215.1 Candidatus Angelobacter sp.
AAGCGATCGACTTTTTGGCAATCCGGCGCGGCGGTACGTATATCGACGCGACCCTGGGTTTGGGCGGCCACAGCTTAGAAATCGCAAAGCGCCTCGGCCCACAGGGTCATTTGATTGGCTTCGATAAAGATCCAAGAGCGCTGGACTTGGCGCGCAAGCGTCTGGCGGAGATGCCGTCCGGCGTGACGCCGGCCATCACCCTGCTGCACGGCTCCTATGCCGCTCTCGACAAGCATGTTCCACCGGCAAGCACCGACGGAATTCTGGCCGATCTGGGCGTGAGCTCTCTGCAGTTCGGAGACCCGGCAAGGGGATTCAGTTTTCAGGCGGAAGGCCCGCTCGATATGCGGATGGACCCGCAGGGCGAGCGCACCGCCGGTCAAGTGGTAAACCACATGCGCGAGGAAGATCTTGCGAATGTGATTTACGAATTCGGTGAGGAAAGGAGGTCGCGGAGAATCGCCAGAGCCATTGTCCGGGCGCGGCCGATCACAACTACCGCTCATCTGGCACAAGTTATATCGGCTGCGCTCCGGTCAATGAAAAGCGACTCGGTGCGAATTCATCCCGCGACAAGAACTTTCCAGGCAATCCGAATATTCGTAAACCGCGAGTTGGACGATCTGCAGGCGCTGCTTCAGGCAGCGCCCCAGATCCTGAAACCCGGAGGCAGGCTGGTAGTGATCAGCTTTCACTCCCTGGAGGACCGCATCGTGAAAGATGTACTCCGCGAAGGGGCAAGCAATGGAATCTACCGGGTTCTGACAAAAAAACCGGTAGGAGCGAGTGAAGAAGAGATCAGACGCAATCCGCGGTCACGCAGCGCGAAACTGAGGGCGGCGGAAAGAACTTAGGTAAAGACTTTAGGTGTAGACCCCTGACTTTAGTCAGGGGCGAGCGATCCCGCAACGCGAGATCGCGAAGTTTCCGGGGAGGCGCTGCCTTCCTTAATTACTTGGGCGATTTACTTGGGAACCCTCCTCCAGAATCAGCCCTCCCCGGAGAGAGATTTAGTCATTGGGTAAATGGGTAATTGAAGATCAAAAAGCGAAATCGTTTCGGTTCGAAGTAGGGGGCTGAGGGCTAACAGCCAGCAGCCAAAAGAAAGACCCTCGAGAGAGCGAAGGTAACAAACGATGTTTACAGGCACAACGATTGAAGAACTCATTAACAGCGTAGAGCGCGCGGAGCAGCATGCGCGCGAGCAGGAAAGGCACTCCTCCACCCTGCCTGCTTATTGGATGACCGGGATGGAACAACAACAGGAATTGGTCGAGGTGGCATAGATGGCAGCCAGGGCCCTTACGGGAATGATCACGCCGGTCGCGCGTCGCAGCGTGGCCGGGATCACGCCGGAGTTTTATTTTCAAAAGATGATTGATAACTCGCGGCTGGTACGCGTGGCAGACCCGCAGCGCACCCGCGAAGTGCGAATGTTCACCATAGCTGTTTCGGTGCTATTCCTGATGACCATGGTCTATACCTTGCAGCATTTCAGGTCACTGGAATATGGCTACCAGATCGAGACGCAGAAGACCGAGCACGATCGCCTGGTGGAGCTGAATCGCTCGTTGACGCTGGAACAGGCATCGCTGCGCGATCCCAGACGTATTGCCGAACTCGCGCGCCAGATGGACCTGGATCTGCCGCATCCAGGCAATGTCATCCGGCTGGACTCCGATGCGCCCGAGGGCGGACCTGTGATTGCCCAGGCTTCAGCCGTGGCCATCATTCCGGGGCAGTAAATGCGGTAATTAGTATTTCGTAGTTAGTAATCAGGAAAAACCGGGCAGCCTCTCGGTTCTCAGTTGGCGCAGTGACTGGCAAAGATCTTTGGTTGGGGCAAAGCTTGCCCGCTGTGGCGGGCAACCGTATGGCGTATCTCGGAAAACCAGCCGGGGACGCCATGTTTTTTTCTCAGGCAGCAACTGGTAATTAGTAACTTAATTGGCAATTAGCAAGATCAAATACAAAGACAAAGGCAAAAGATCTCAACCACAGATGACACTGAGGAACTGAGGACGCAGAGAAATAATCAAAGCCAACGGCTAGGAGCCAATAGCCAGTAGCCTGAACGCATGGCCACATCTCCCAACAGCAACAGACGTCTTTACTTCCTGGCCGGCTTTATCCTCTTCTGGCTTACCGCGATCTGCGTGCGCCTCATCTGGCTGCAGGTGGTTGACTATGCTGATTTCACGCAACGGGCCACGCGCCAGCAACAGCGCAGCATTGAGGTCTCTCCGGCCCGCGGAGTCATCTTTGACCGCAACGGCAACGACTTGGCTATGTCAGTCAATGTGGATTCAGTCTTTGCCGTCCCTTCAGAAATCCCAGACATACACGGCACAGCGGGAATCCTGGCCAAAGTTGTGAAGACGGACGCCACCGACATTGAAAACCGCATGCATGCATCGCACGCCTTTGCCTGGGTGGCGCGCAAAGTTGACGGCGATACCAGCAACCGCATTCGTGCCCTGAACCTCAAGGGCATCTACTTTCAAAAAGAGTCGAAACGTTTCTATCCCAAACAGCAACTGGCAGCCCAGGTGCTGGGTTATGTCGGACTGGACGACAAGGGTCTCTTTGGCATCGAGCATGAATTTGATGCCCGCCTGAAAGGCAAGCCCGGCGCCATGATTATCTCCATGGATGCCAAGCGCCGCTGGTTCGGCCGCGTGGAGAAGAATCCTGATCCCGGCGAAAACGTGGTCCTTACCATCGACGAGAAGATCCAGTACATCATCGAACGTGAGCTGGAGCAGGCGATGAAGGACACACACGCCGATTCCGGCACCATCATCGTTCAGAATCCGCGTACCGGCGAGGTGCTGGCACTGGCCAACCGTCCTGCTTTCAATCCGAATTCCGTCAGCGCCGCAGACGCCAAGGCCCTTGAGGACCCTGCCGTCAGCAACATCTATGAGCCGGGCTCGACCTTCAAGATCGTCACATTGTCAGCAGCACTGGAAGAAAAGCTGACCAGACCGGACGAAGTGATTGACTGCCAGATGGGCTCGATCGTGGTGAATGGGTTGCGGATTCATGACCACCACGCTTATGGCGGACTGACCGTGCAGCAGATTCTGGAGCACTCCAGCGACGTGGGAGCAATCAAGCTGGCGCTGCGCCTGGGAGAAGAACGCTTTGACCGCTACATTCGCGCCTACGGATTTGGTTCGCAAACCAAGATCGAGTTGCCGCACGAGACCTGGGGAATCACCCGGCCGGTAAGCCGCTGGTCCAAGGTGAGCATTGGCGCCATTTCTATGGGACAGGAGATTGGCGTCTCGCCCCTGCAACTGATCTCCATGGTGTCAACCATCGCTAATGATGGCGTGTATGTTGCCCCCCGAATAATCATGGGAGTGACGGCGCCGCGCAGCACAGCACAACTTGTGGCTTTCAATCCCGTGCCCGGCAGGCGCGTGATTTCTTCCATGACCGCAGCCCAGATGAAGCAGATGATGCAGGGCGTGGTCCTTCGAGGGACAGGACCCAAGGCAGTTTTGAACGGCTACAGTTCCGCTGGCAAAACCGGTACCGCACAAAAAATCGATCCCACGACGGGCACATATTCGCGCTCGCACTATATCGCGTCATTTACCGGCTTTGCGCCGGTAAATAATCCGGCGCTGACAGTGCTGGTTATCCTTGATTCTCCGGTGGGACTGCATGAAGGCGGACAGGTGTCCGCGCCGGTGTTTGCCCGCGTGGCGCAACAGGTGCTGGCTTATTGGAACGTGCCGCACGACGTTGAAGTCCTGGAGCCAAAGCAGTTTGCACTGCGCACGCGAGTGAAGGAAGAAGATGTTGCGGAGGGGTCGCCCGAGCACATTGTGGTGGAGGCTGAACAGGTAACGCCCAAACCGGGACCGCAGGCGGCTGGGCACGAAAATATTCCTGCTGCAAATGCCCAGGCGGCACAGCCGTCTGCATCGGTGAATCCAGATCACCCGTGTGGCACGGGCGCCCTCGGCTGTGAGAAGTCACCCGAGAAAAGTACTGTTGTTCTCGACGTAGCCGGTGGCATCCAGGTGCCCGACTTTTCCGGTATGCCGTTACGCGCGGCGCTGGAGGAAGCCGAAGGGACAGGAATCGAACTGGAGGTCAGCGGCAGCGGTGTGGCCCAGACACAATCTCCTCCGGCCGGCTCGCATATACCTCATGGTGGACATGTGAGTGTTAAGTTTGGAAGATAGCTAACGCACTTCTCGCACCTCACCGCAAGGCCAAAAATCAATTGTGGAACGCAGCTACCCTGGCTGCCTCTTTCTTCGTCTACGCCCTCGGAATATTCCGTGCAGCATTTGTTTTCCAGATTCCGTCTGCTGTTAACGGCTGGACTCAACGTTTTGGTGCGGCTTCTGGACGTCGACGACTTGGATGTGTCCAGGCTTTGAGGACGTCAATTATTTCTGACGCATTTAGTTCTCGGCCCGTCAGGGTGCATCGTATCGGCTCGAAGACGAGGAGCATCCGCCGATAGGCATCGATGATTGGCATGTGCGAGTTGAGATCACGTCCCTTGAAGCTCGAGAACCGGTCAAGTTTGTCGATCAAGAAGCGTGCGACGCCGAGATGGTTGCTTTCATTGTTCCCATCGAAACCTGTGCAAACGACATGCGTGCCGAATGGCTCCGCTTCTTTCGCTACGCGCTCCTTATCTTTCTTCGAAAGCTTGCCAAAGCCGTCTTCAAGGAAGGACCACATATCCAAGACGTTAACTACTTCAGAAACAACCGCCTCAGCGTCTTCATGGTCGTGGAAAATACCAGGGTACCTCCAGTCCAATCCCCAGTAGTGCCCTCCATAAATAACTTCCTCAACGAATTCGGGCTCAATGCCACCCTTCAGCTTTAGCTGGTTGAACAGCTGGCAAAGCATTATCAAGATCAGCTTGTCTCCGTCTTCCAATTTTATTTGGCGGCCTGTCACTGCCATGCCTAGGCCCGCCTCCACCAAACGCCGTACGGCCTCCGACCTTGACGGAAGGTCTCCTTGACTCGATCGCCATGTGTCCACCTTTTCCAGCACAGATTGGCCGAGGCGCATTTCGAAACGTTCTGTCATCGCTTCCGCACTCATAAATATTTCCTATTCCTCCGCACGTACGGTTATATGCCGTATTTTACGTACATACATACGTAAGATACGTATACGGCCGAATCTTGTCAAGAGCAAATGCAGAGATGAATCTTACATAATTAACTTGATTAACTTACAAATAACATATATAAGTATATAAGCATAAAGAAATAATGGAGCTTTGGGAGGTTAAAATGCTTACAATGGAGCAGGATACCAAGGATGTTCAAATGAGAACGCAACTCGACGATGACGTCATGACTCCGGAAGAAATCGCGAAGTTTCTCCGGGTATCTACGGAGGCAGTGGAGAAGGAGATTGGCGATGGTACGCTCCCTGCGTTGCGGATAGGTTCCGAGTGGCGCATACTCCGGAAAGACTTTGAACAATTCCTGAGAATTCAAACTACGCAGCGCAAAGCGACAGCTAGTAGCCCTAATCGGCAGAAGATGGCCTTCGTCGAAGCGAAGCCGTTCGACCACCGTTGGCCGGAGAGAAAAGGACAATCGAAGCCCCTCGAACATTTCGACGAAGCCCATTCAGCAAGGGTGAGCACTGCTAATGGGTCGAAAAGAATTCTGATCGGCTTTGGTAACAGCAAGAAGCCGGGACACAGACGCAAGGCGACTGTGTTCGTGGATAGCAGGCCGATGGTTCGATTTAGAGCGGCTGACGATTTCGCTCGGTCTGGGCTGATGCTAAGCGTGATTAAAACGACGGACCGAAAGCATCTCCGGCCTGAGGATCCGACTCCGACTGAGTATTTAGGATTTCGAATCGAGCCGTACAGAAATCACATTGATGAGCCATACACGTCGCAAAACATGGCCGTCGTGTGTACAAACAAAGACCTGCAAACCATGGCCGAGCACGCACTGATTCGCGCGACTCAGATTGAAGATCGAAAGCACTGATTCAGGTAGAGGCAAAGGCAAAACCGAAAAAACAGCCACCGCCGAGGGTCGCCACGGCAACGAGCACGGCGGTGCCACACAAGCAATCACACAAGAAAAAGAAGTAACGGGCCGACGCCCGGTGAATCAGACCGGACGCCAGCCCTAACCGCATCGCCCCCAAGGAGGGCAACATGGCTGTCACCAAAGTTAAACGCTCCGTCGTAAAAACAGCAAATCGGCCCACGGCACGCCGGGGTCTTCGACAATTAGCAGTTAGCAACCGCACAAAACCCACAGCCAAACCGCAAGACAAAAAGCGAAGCATCTTGCTCACGGCTCACAGAAGAGTAGTTCAGTTTCCTCAGGCCAAAGGCAAGATCGTTGAAGGCGTGGAGTTTTCCACCTGTTCCGAATATCACTCCATCAGCATCAACTTCCAGGACAAGACCTGCCTGAACTTCTCAATCGAGACAGGCTTCATTCTCAAAGGCGACCATTCCGACTGGAAGACCGGCAACCAGCATGTCTTCCGTAGATGGCTGCTACGCAGTTCCTAACAGGATTTTGCCGACGAACGAGAGCACTTCACTCGGTGCTCTTTTTTCATTTGTACCCTCGAGGGCCTGATGCGGGCTGGCATCGGCTGCCCCAAACCGAATCTTGACGTTGGTTGAAGTCTCCACTGCATTTCAAAATCGTGGATCAGCGGCGTTGCCCAGACGCAATCTCCCCCGGCGGGTTCCCACATTCCCCATGGTGGGCATGTGAGCGTGAGATTCGAAGGTGACAGACCTACCCTGGCAGTTCATGTAAAACGCAGCTCACTTGCCGATATCCTCGTTCCATAAGTTGGGATTCATTCGAATAAATTCTTGCATCATTCTGATGCAGTCAGCGTTTTGCACAACTTGGACTGACACCCCGCGAGAGCGAAGAAGGTCTTCTTCACCCATGAAGGTGCTGTTCTCACCCACGATCACGCGAGGAATTCCGTAGAGCAGAATCGCTCCGGAGCACATTGAGCAGGGTGACAACGTCGTATACAGAGTGCAGGAGCGGTACAATGCAGACGGCTGGCGGCCTGCGTTTTCCAGTGCACCCATCTCACCATGCAGGATTACGCTGCCTTGCTGGACCCGTCGATTGTGACCACGGCCGATGATGGTGTTGTCATAAACGATAACTGATCCAATGGGAATGCCCCCCTCTTGCCATCCCTGGCGGGCTTCATCGATTGCAGCCTGGAGAAACGGGTCTTCAGTAACCATGGTTGGGTTAGATCATTCTAGCTTATGCCGCTGCTACAGATCTTTCACCGGATATCTTGGGAAAATACATGTCCCAATTCCAGGCGTAATCAAGAATACTGCGGACAGGAGCGATGATAAGGAACACCGTAATTTGATATCCCTGAAATGGATGGGAAATAGCCCAAAGCAAGGCGATTACAACCAGCACGCCGAAGTTGAGCCAGAGCCAATACTTGACCTTCTTGAAGTTATTGGTAAGAAAGTGGGTCATGAATCCCCAAACCACATCCATAGCGAGCAGCGCAGCATACACGCGGATGAAGTAATCCCCGTCAAAACCTGTCCCGAATATCGCTCCCATCCATACAAGAAGGCCACCGAGAACACAGAACAGAAGATAGTCGAACATGAACGATGCGGGTTTTGGCTCAGGAGCGTCGGAGAGATAACTATCGTCAAAATACCTCATCAAGCCGTGGTAAAAGGGGATTAGGGTTGCGCAGAATGCAAGCAGGAAGAACCGGAACTGGAGAGTTCGAAGCACATCATGGGTCTCTGCGACTCCGCGGATTGCTTCGTACAGCGCCAGCGCGAGTACCCCGCTGTAGAACTCTTTCAGACCCCGGATCGAGTCCCTGATCTTGCCAGCGTCCAATTGTGCATCTGGCATGGTTGTGCCCTCCTGGAGTCCGCCCGGCCAGTACAAGATGCTGAAAGATCAAGTGCGGCCAGCCGCCTCCTATAAGGATAGTGAGACAGAATGCCAGATCGTTACAAAGACAGAGTGTCCACGGTGATTTTTTCCGCACTCCTAACCGCGTCATTCCAGGGCAAGATGACAAGAGGAACAATGCCGCAAAAGCGGCTGGGAGAACTCTACTGCGCAGAAAAAATTTGCATAGCTATCGACCCCCGAACAAAGAGCAACCAAAAGGTTGCTTTTTACTTCACCCTACGCTAATATGCAACCTGGAGGTTGCTTAAAGATGAACGATCGTATTGAGAAGCGCATTGAACTCAAGGCCCCGGTTTCGCGAGTCTGGCGCGCGCTCACGGATTACCGTGAGTTTGGCGAGTGGTTTCGTGTGAAACTGGATGGCCCATTCGTACCGGGACAGGTCTCGCGTGGTCATATTACCTATCCCGGCTACGAGCATGTTCGATGGGAGGTGGTGGTGCAGAAGATGGAGCCCGAGCGACTCTTTTCCTTCACCTGGCATCCTTATGCTATTGACCCCAAAATAGATTATTCGAAGGAGACACCCACGCTGGTCGAATTCAGTCTGGAAAAGACCAAGACCGGCACACTACTTGTTTTGACGGAATCCGGCTTCGATAAGATTCCCAGCGACCGCCGCCTCGAAGCATTCCGCATGAATGAGGGCGGTTGGACGGAGCAAATGAAGAACATCGAGAGCCATGTCGCACAAAGGCCGTAGCAGCATGGCCGGCAAACGGCAGGCTCATGCACCTGTCTTTGCCGCTCTGGGTGACGAGACGCGGCTATCGCTGTTGGCCAGGCTCTGCAGTGGGAGGCCATGTTCGATTTCTCAGTTAACCGAGGGCTCCAGGCTGACCCGGCAGGCGATCACCAAGCATCTTCGAGCGTTGGAAAGTGCAGGAATCGTGCGCGGGGTTCATATGGGTCGCGAGACCCGATTCGAATTCAATCCGGAGCCGATTCAAGAAATTAAGGAGTACCTCGATCTCGTCTCCGAGCAGTGGGATCAGGCACTGGCCAGGCTAAAGTCGTTCGTCGAAGATTGAGTGCCCGGAGCTGGATAGGTCGCTGAGGTCTGCAGCAACTCTGGAAATGGTTTAGCCGCGCGATACCGCCAGCAAGCCCACACCCTCGCAAAGAGCTGCATCCAATAATCTTAATGAGCATATTAGCAAACCGCCTCCTTGTTCTGGTCTTTTGTACAACTGTTTTTTGTGCGCCGAATTGGGCCTGTGCCCAGACGCCGGACGCAAACCTGCCTGATGATCCTGGGCAGGCGTCGCCGCCTCCGAAAGACAGCAGTGGCCCGCCAGAGAATCGGGACGTAACCTGGCGTAGTCTGCC
>DATDGH010000654.1:0-4917 GCA_036522215.1 Candidatus Angelobacter sp.
GGCTCTTGATGGTGAGGCCTGAGCCGACGGTAAGCACCACGGCCAAGGCCACCTCGCCCGTGGCCAACAGGCTGCGCAGCCGGAAAAGCGGGCGCGCGTCGCCACTTTGCGCCACCGATTTCAATTGCGGGAGCCGACTGCGGCGGAGCTGGATCATTGGCAAAAAAGCCAATACGCCACCGGTTACCAGGGTGAGCACGAAAGCAAACAGCAGCAGGCGCACATCAAACTGCATTTGCGTGAACCTGGGGAGATCGAGAGGGAGAAATGAGGTAAGCGAGATCCGGACAAGGGGGAACAGGGCCAAGCTCAGGACCGTGCCCGCCAGTGAGACTAGAATGGTCTCACTCCAGAGCTGTCTCAGCAGGCGCCAGCGGGTGGCGCCGAGTGCAGTACGCAGAGCAATTTCCTGCGACCGCCGGGAAAGCCGCACCAGGAAAAGGTTGGCCACATTGGTGCAAGCCACCAATAGGACCAGAGCGACGGCCAGCAGCAGCGCTCGCAGTGCTGGTCTTATGTTCCGCACCATGTCAGAGTGGGCCGGCGCCAGAGCGACGCTACGATTATGGTTTTTGTCCGGATATTGTTGCGCCAGCCGGTCGCCGATGGCTTGCATCTGCGCCGTTGCGACGTGAAGCGAGACACCTGGCTTGAGCCGGGCAATGCCGCGCATGAAATGCACATCGCGGCTATGGGGAAAGTCCATGTCTGCCAATTGAGGGTACATGAGGTTGTAAGCGGCAATCGGGGTCAATATCTCCGCCTCTCCTGAGAGACCCTGGAACCCCACCGGCAGCACGCCGACGATGGTGAACAGTGTTCCACCGAGAAGGATCGTGCTTCCGACTGCATCGGGCCTGCCGCCCATGCGGGTATGCCAGAAGTTATCACTGACAATCACTACGGGATGCGGGGCCTGCTCCTGGGGACCGAAATCGCGTCCGAATTGAGGCGCCACGCCGAGCAGAGACAGGTAATTCGGCGTTGCAAGCTCGCCCTGCACCCGCTCGGTGCGGTCGCCAACTTTCATATCGACCTGCATCGGGGACCAGGCAGCCAGGCTCTCGAAGGCAGTACTCTGGCGGAGCCAATCCTGATAATTGGCCATGGCGACGCCGCCGCGGCCTCCCTCGTGCGTGCTTTCCCACAGTACGACCAGCCGCTCCGGGGCCCGATAGGGAAGCGGCCGCAGCAGATAGGCATCCACGACACTGAAAATCGCAGTGTTGGCGCCGATTCCCAGCGCCAGAGTGAGCACTGCAGCCAAGGTGAAAGCTGGATTCCTGCGCAGCGTGCGCAGCGCATAGCGCAAATCGCCAGCTACATTCAAATAACCAGCAATCCGATTCAACATCATTCAACCCCCGGGGCGGCTACTGTATATTGCTGACGGTTTTGACGAGCGGTACACTCCGGGGTTAGCCAAGCCACAGCCAAATCAGCCGCAGATTTCCGCAGATGGCCGCAGATCAAAACCATTTAACCACGAATCCACCACGGCGGACAGGTTAACGCGAACAACGCGAATTTAAAGAAAACTACGCAGAGCAAGCGATGAAAATTTGCGTAAGAAGCTCTGGATAATCAGTTCTTGATTACTGGACAGCAATATGCCTTTGCGCTGACAATCTATGAGGTTCAAGCAGGAGGAACCTTCCCGGCGTCCGCTCCGTGTCATCCTGTGTAGCAGAAAGGACTTTTGGTTATGAAAACGCTGTTCAAGCTTTTATTGTGTCTTGCGCTGGCCACATCGGCGCTCAGCGCTCAGGACAAGGGCAAGCAAACTTCCTCCGGCCAGCCGCCTGTGATTGATCGCGAGCTGCTCTTCGGCAATCCGGAAATTGCCGGTGGGCAACTTTCGCCTGATGGAAAGTACCTGGCCTTCCAAAAGCCCTGGAAAGATACTCGCAATGTTTATGTGAAAGGCATTGACGAGCCATTCAGCGCTGCGCATCTGGTGACGGCAGAAAGCAAACGTCCTATCGCCGGCTTTTTCTGGACCCGCGACAGCAAGTACGTTCTCTACATCAAAGACAATGATGGCGACGAGAACTTCAATATCTATGCCGTCGATCCCGCAGCCAAACCGGCCGCAGGCGCCGATGCCCCTGCGGCGCGCGACCTCACGGGCTTGAAGGGCGTGCAAGTCCAGATTTATGAGCTGCCCAAGAGCGATCCTGATGTGATTTACATCGGGCTGAACGATCGCGACAAAGCCTGGCACGACCTCTACAAGCTCAAGCTGTCTACGGGAGAGAAAACGCTGCTGCGCAAGAACACGGAGCGCATCACCGGCTGGAATTTTGATCTTCAGGGCAATCTGCGCCTGGGCACTCGCTCGACTGAGAATGGCGACACGGAAGTCTTTCGCGTGGATGGCGATAAATTCACTAAGGTGTACTCGTGCAACGTCTTTGAGCAATGTGACGTCCTCCAATTCCAAAAGGATGGGAAACGCGCCTACATGGCGACGAACAAAGGCCCGGACCTCGACCTGACCGCCCTGATGTTGTTTGATCCGGAAACCGGAAAAACGGAGATGGTGGAATCTGATCCGCTCAAGAGGGTTGATTTCACTGGCGCGATCTTCTCCGAGGTGACCGATCAACTGGCGATCACTCTGTATCTGGACGATCATCTACGGCGCTACTTCAGGGACAAGGGCATTGAAGCTGACTTCAAATGGCTGCGGGCAAGATTTCCCGGCAAAGAGGTGGGCCGTGCCTCATGGACTCGAGACGAACACCTTTGGCTGGTGGTGGTGAACAGCGATACGGAGCCGGGTGAGGACTACCTCCTCGACCGTAAGACCCACAAACTCACCCTGCAGTTCAAAGTGCGCGAAAAACTTCCGCGCGAGGCCCTGGCGCCGATGAAGATCGTGAGCTACAAGTCGTCTGACGGTCTTGAGATCCCAGCTTATCTCACGCTGCCTAAGGGTGTTCCGGCCAAGAACCTGCCTGCCATCGTGCTTCCCCACGGAGGTCCGTGGGGCCGGGATATTTGGGGATATAACTCCTACATTCAGTTCTTTGCCAACCGCGGCTATGCCGTCTTAACCATGAACTTCCGCGGTTCTGCCGGATATGGCAAGAAGTTTATTGACGCCGGCAACCAGGAGTGGGGCCGCAAGATGCAGGATGACGTCACCTGGGGAGCAAAGTACCTGGTGTCTGAAGGCATTGCCGATCCCAAGCGCATCGGCATCTTCGGTGGTTCCTATGGCGGCTACGCTACGCTGGCGGGGGTGGCTTTCACTCCCGACGTTTATGCTGCAGCGGTGGACCTGTTTGGTCCGGCGAATCTGATCACGCTGCTGGATTCGATTCCGCCTTACTGGGAAGCCGGACGGCAGATGTTCTACCGCCGCATGGGCAATCCGACCACGCCTGAAGGCAAGGCGTTGCTGATGGAGCGTTCACCGCTCAACTCGGCCAGCAAGATCAAGACGCCGCTACTGATCGCCCAGGGCGCCAATGATCCCCGCGTCAATCATGCAGAATCCGAGCAGATCGTGGTTGCTCTGCGTGACCGTGGATTCCCCGTGGAGTACCTGCTGATTCCCGATGAGGGTCACGGCTTCGCCCGGCCAGTAAACAATATGGCCAGCCTCATGGCTACGGAAGCGTTTTTTGCCAAATATCTCGGCGGACGCTACCAGGAGAGCGGCACGCCTGAGGTCGTGGCTCGCCTGAAGGAAGTTACTGTTGACCCGAAGGCCGTGGTCCTGGCCAAAAAGGCCGATCCTAATAGCGTGGGTGTGCCCAAAACTGCCGTGGATCTGTCTCCTGGAACTTACAAGTACAAAGCGACTCTGGTGGCAGGAGCACAACAGATTCCTTTGACTCTTTCCACCACTATCAAGGAAGAGGGTGGGGCCTGGACCGCCACAGATGTGGTGGAGACTCCGAACGGGCAGATCACAGACACTACGATCCTGGAGAAGGGGACCCTGATCCTGCGCAAGCTTTCTGCGAAGCAAGGCCCGGTTGTCTTCGATCTCGCTTTCGACCACAACAAGGCCAGCGGCACCATGAGCATGAATGGCCAGGACAAGCCGGTGGCGGCTGATCTAGGCGGACCGCTGTTTGCGGATGCGGCCGGCTCGGACCAGGCCATTGCCTGCCTGCCTCTGGCGGAAGGCTACACCACAACCTTCCGTAATTTTGATCTGCGCAAGCAGAAAGAAAAACTGCTGCAGTTGAAAGTCGTGGGTGCGGAAAGCGTTACCGTGCCCGCAGGCACCTTTGATACTTTCAAAGTGGAGATAAGCTCGGCCGACGGCGGCTCCGACCACGTGACCCTGTGGATTACCAGAGATTCACGCAAGGCGGTGAAATCAGCGTCAGTGCTTGCGGACATGGGCGGCGCAACCTTGACTGCCGAGCTGACGCAGTAGAGAAATGTCGCCGCAGATCAGCGTAGAGAAGCAACACCAAAAGCAGAAGATCACCGCGAAGACACGGAGCCACGACGTAGCATAGCCACAACCAAATTAGCCCGTTTTTAGAAATAGTGTGCCGATTTGTTTAATGCGCTCCGCTCCAACACCGGGAGCTACGCGCAGGCCTTCGGCAGAGCGGAATTGTTTCGTTTGCTG
Organism: Candidatus Angelobacter sp.; assembly: GCA_036522215.1. Taxonomy (GTDB): domain Bacteria; phylum Acidobacteriota; class Terriglobia; order Terriglobales; family Acidobacteriaceae; genus Angelobacter. Next base: position 4,601 of record DATDGH010000654.1, read on the forward strand.
CTCTTTACCGCAGGCTGAAGCCTGCTCCGGCACGAGTGAAACTCGTGCCCTGATACAAATCTTCTTGGCATATTATTAGCTAAAACGATATAGCCGCAGATTTTCATAGATGGTCGCAGATCAAAACCATTTAGCCGCGAATCCACCACGGCGAACAGGTTAACTTTAATTGCGACCTGGTGCAGTGCCAGCCTGATAAGGATGAGATGACGCTCTTGCCGGTCATAGTTTGCAAGACTCATCCCTATGTACCATTGAATTCGCAACCGGCGAAAGTGTCATCATCGGCCGAGTTCGCCTCGTTTCCCACATTGCAC
>DATDGH010000655.1:0-2874 GCA_036522215.1 Candidatus Angelobacter sp.
GGAGCATCCATGGACGCATTTTGCAAATGGGCTTGCGCTATGGCGCCGCCGGGGAGGGCGGCGGGATCGGCGTCACGGCCGTGCTCCAGCAACTCGTGGCACAGTTGGGCGAACATGCCGTCAGCTTCGCCGTCGACCACGCAATCCACCCAGGGAAATGCCTGCAATGTGGCTACTCCCATTTCACCTTCACAATTGGCGCCTCCCATGAGCAACACAGTCTGCGGGCTCAGCTCGCGAATTCGCTTGAGCAGCGCCAGAGAAGCGCAGTGCTGCTGGAAGACGGAGCTGCATCCGACAATCCGCGGCCGGCGGGCGGCGATGCGCTCGGCCATCTCATCCACGCAGGCGGCACTCTTCGCGCGTATCCAGCGGATCAGCTCTTTTCTCTGCTCCAGTTTCACCGGAAAGCCGTTGCAGCGCACTTCCAGCACGAGATTTAGGTACTCATCGTCTCTGGCTGTTGCGCCATTGCCGCAAGGCTCAGGAAGCAATTCCTGGGCGAAGCACCATTCACCCAGTAAGTGATCGGTAGGAGCAGATTGCATGGCCTGGTAAGCCACCAGGCCGATGGTCTCCGCGAAGACGAAATTCCCGTAGACAACTTCGCTGCTGATGCCGGTGCCTTCCAACGCAGCACGCAGAAGGCCCAGAGCGATAGAGGGTCTCTGGACCTCCGCAAACGGCATGCAGACGAGGACGACATCCATGGCCAATCACATCTCGCGGCTCATGCAGCACCCACGCCTGCGGCTTCGCGATCACCTTCGTAGAAGGTCCACGACTTCTCAAAACCGCCCACCGGGCCCGGTATCGGCGTGTGGTCCTGGTGCACCCACTCGTAATACTGTGCCACCTCGTTCACCAGGCGGGATTCTTCGCGTTTTTCGTGCTGAGTCAGACCGTCCAGATAATCTGTTTCCTGCTCCAGCTTGGACAGCGGCGTGGCTTCAATGTGGTCTACGGCGCAACGCAGCGTATAACAGGCCACGCGGTTGCAGACAGCCGTGAGGTAATGCAGATAGGCTTTTTGTGTTTCGGAGACGCGGCTTTGTCCGGGCAATCTCAGGTGGGCCTCAAACAGCAGGCCGCGCAGGATATGGCAAAGGCCGCGGTTGGTGAAGTTCCTTTCGTAGAATGTGTTGACCATCCAATCGTAGAAGTGGTCCAGTTTCGGGTCCAGAAACTTGTAATCGGGTTCGAACGCGGTGCCCAGCAACCGTCCCTCGGCTTCGAGTTTACGTTTGATGGGGGTGCCGGCATAGGGCAGCATGCGGCAGAACGGAGCCACTGTCCAACCGTCGCCGATAAAGGTCTCAAGGAAACTGATGTTCTGGCGTATGCTGCGGAAGCTGGAGTAGGGATCCACCAGCATGAAACCGAAGTCGAACGAAAGACCCAGTTGTTTCAGGATGCTTCCCGCGCGCAGATGCGCCTCCGGCTTCATCCGCTTGCTCATGTTTACCAGGCCCTCTTCGTCGCCTGATTCCACGCCCATATAGACGTGAGTGAGCCCGCCGGCCATCAATCGCTGGAGGACGTCTTCATGAATTTCATCCGAGCGGCAACTGATTTTGAAGGCGATCTTTCCCGCAAAGCCGGCCTGGACGATGAGATCAGCAATCTCCATGGCCCACATCTTGGCATTTTTTCCGCCAGCCAGAAAATCGTCATCCTGAAACAGGAAGATTGGGACTTTACGATTGAGGTGCAGATCGAGCATCTCATCCACCACTGCGCGCGGTTTGCGCAGCCGGCGCAGCGCCCCACCCTGCTTTTCATAAAACGGCCGAATGCTGCAGAAAGAGCAGTCCCACGGGCATCCACGGCTGCCAAGAACAGAGGCAGTGGGCATGGGATGGCCTTCATAGTCAATCGACTTCCGGTTGGGCAGTGGAAGCGTGTCAAGGTCGTCTACCACCTGGGCCAGCGGCGCCACTGTGATCTCGTCGCTTTCAGAATGGAAAGCGATTCCGGGAAGAGCGCGCCAATCCGAACCGGTACCCAGACAGTGCAGGAGCTTGACCAGCGTCAGTTCACCATCAAAGCGCACCACAGTGTCCAGCCCTGGGGTGCGCTTGAGAATCTCCGCCGGTTCGAAACTGGCGTAATGGCCGCCCATGGTGAAATGTGCGGACACACCCGCGGCGCGCAGGGCCGCGATGACCCGGCCAAAATCCGGCGCCATATATTGGAAGATCAAAGAGAACCCCACAACGTCAGGTTTTTCGCGGTGAATGCGCTTGAGAATGGCATCAGGATCGGAGCCGTAGGTCATGATGGCGGCCTGGTGACCGGATGCGTTCACGGCCGACATCAGATACCGCAGGCCGAGATTGTCCTGGTCCTGGAAGCCGATGAGCAGAACCTTTTGCCCGCGGCACATGGAATCTGACGGCGGTATTGCGATGGAAGGAGTTGGCTGTATTTGCACGTGCGTATCCTTTCTCCCCGGGAATCTATCAAGCTGCGCCCGGGAATCCGCGAACCTTCAGGTTTCGCGCTAGCCCGCCTGCTTCACTTTATCCAGTTGCTGCTTGATCAATGTCTCCATGGCATCGAGACGGGCCCTTTCGGCAGCGATGCTATGCAGCGAAGCCTGAAGCTGGACAGCGGAGAAGCGGCTAATGTCCGGAGGTGGAGGATCACCGCCGACATGGCCGATTCTGGCAAAGGCCGTCGCCGAGGCAGTCGGAAACGCCGCAGGGTCCACAACCGGACGATGAAACGCTGCAGGATCTACCACCGGATGATGAAACGCTGCAGGATCTACCACCGGACGGTGAAAAGCCGCAGGATCCACTACGGGACCGACCACGGCAACTGCGAAATGATGCGCGATCCGGTGACCGGCGGCCCGCATACCGCGCACAC
>DATDGH010000656.1:0-2472 GCA_036522215.1 Candidatus Angelobacter sp.
ATGATAGTTCCAAAATGGAACAAAATGATTCAATAAAAATTTGATTAGCAGGATTCAAGCCAGCTTTCTCTGTCATACTCGTGCCGAATCTAATCCCAAAATGGAGCAGGAATTAATTAACTTCTTGCCCCGAAAGGACAAGACTATGAGACGCGTATGGTTTCTCTTGAGTCTGCTGGCAGGCATTGCTCTGTTCAGCGGTTTGGCGCTGGCCCAGGTGACTCCGCCGCTAATGCCACCAACCCCGCCGCCACCGCCGCCAGTGGATCTAGATCATTTCCGGTGCTACTTCATACCCAACCAGCCAGTTCTGAACATTCCGATTATGCTGCAAGACCAGTTCGATGCTGCGCTGCCAACGCCGCAAAGTTGGGAGAACATCAACCAGCTCACCCTGGGCCGCATCTGCGCCACGGTGTACAAGCACAATTACAACACCAATAAGGATTACCCACAGTACAACCCTAACCACCATCTGACGATGTATCAGATCAACCCGCAGCCGATCATACCGAGGTGGGTATGGGCTGTTGACCAGTTCTATCCCGGCGCACATTTACTCGAGGTTTCAGACGCGAGATTCCTGCTGGTGCCCACAGGCAAGGTCCTCCTGCCCAGCACTACCCCGCCTTCTCCCTCGCCGGACCTGGACCACTACAAGTGCTATCAAGCTTGCGACGCACTTTCGAACGTGCCAGTCCGATTGAAGGACCAGTTCTATCTGGAAGGGGTGACGACCTTGTGGCCGGTCCTCTTCTGCAATCCGGTGGTGAAAGTCCGGCCCCCCGCTCCCACTACACCGATTCAAAAACCCAACGATCATCTGACCTGCTATGCCACCACGCCGTCGGCATTTCCTGGATTACCTAACCCGAACAATCCAAATGGAGGGATATACATCTGGAACCAGTTTGAAAAAGGCCCGAAGACCGTACAGAAGCCAGATCTGCTTTGTGTTCCTACGACGAAGTGGGCGTGGACGCCCGTGCCCGCACCAGCGGGAACGACCACAGCCGCCGCAAGTGTCAAACCAACCAAGTAGTGAGGTAATGAAGCGATTCGGAATCTGAAGCAGAACTAATGAGGGGCCTGCTTCATCCAGCTTGCAAGAGGGAGCAGGCCCTTGGTTTAAGGCGTGGGTACAGTAGGGGTTAACGAGTTCGAGCCCCGGATGAGGCGGCACGTCTTGTTCACAGTGATAGACGACGGCGAGCGCGCTCAGCGCCCCTTCTTTCCCTCAGCCCTGGCGCGAACACGCTCGTGGATGTGCGTCCATCCTTTCGTCATTCCCTGTCTATGGTCGTCCTGAATCAGTCCCAGCGCCTGGTGGTGAAACTTGATCAGTGTCCCGCCATCTTGCTCGCTGAGCCGGTACTGCAAGTTGGAAACTACCGGGTAGGACATGAACAGCGGTCCGGTGATCTCCAGCAGGGTAGGGCGCTTGATGGCCTGGACGTGCCCCCAGAAATGCCCATTGCCGTCGGCGAGATCACGGTACCAGCGTCCACCGGGCCACGGCTCGATCTTCATGGGTAAGGCGTTGCCTTCCGGCGTGTCGCCGGCGGGGCCAAGTTGTTCCAGTAGCGCCTCGAAGGTCACCTCCAAGGGCGCATTCACCCGAATTTCCTGGGTCACGTTTAACGTCAGGTTTTCGATTCCCGTTTCCGTCGCAATCATGTGTTTCTCTCCTGTCATGTTTTGTTCGTCGCTTTGACCTTGGCCTCAGCTCGTTCCTTGATTCGATGCAGTTGATGCTGCCAATACCGCTCGAAGGTTTTGCTCCACTCGTGCAGCGGCCGAATGGCTTCGGCATTGGTTCTGTACAACATGTGCCGCCCGGAGCGGCGCACCCGGACCAGTCCCACGTCCTTGAGTACTCGCAAATGCTTGGAGACGGAAGGCTGTTCCAAACCCAGGCTGGTTACGATGTCTCCCACCGGCCGTTCCTGCAACGCAAGATAATTCAGGATCTCCCGCCGCCGAGGCTCGGCCACGGCATTGAAAGCATCGGAGGTAGTGGCAGCACGCGGCATCAAAGAAATAATATATTCCTATATAGGAATATGTCAAGCCGGCAACGCTACATTCTCCGGACAAGGTTTCCCTTGTGTCCTTAGCGCCCTTGGCGGTCAAAGCCTTCGGGCTTTCAGTGGATTCCCTTCTGGATACAAATTTCATCTGAGAAGCCGGTGGCCCCGAACAATTCAGGGCCACCAGCCTCTAGTGCCTTTGAAACCAGCGGCTTTACGCATTAACGAACTAGCGAATGAAACGTGGAGCGATGGTTTGGATTTCCACGGCGATTCCAAAGCCGGCAATCTGAGGGGTCACAGTCACAACGTCCGTGACATCCAATTCGCTGGGAATGCCTGCAGCCGTAGGAAAGGCATAAATCACGAAGTATCCCTCTATGAAGGTGTTAGGAGGGGGTGGCGGCGTCAGCATGGAGTAAATAATTGGGCAGTCTACTTC
>DATDGH010000657.1:0-3553 GCA_036522215.1 Candidatus Angelobacter sp.
AAAGTTACACAAAGAAACACAAACTCTATGAAGTCACTAGATGAACTTGAACATCAACTAAACCCGTTGTCGGTTAAGGAAGCTGCAAGGATCTACGGCGAATGTACTGCTACGTTCTACCAGAGGATTCGTCGGGGTGAAGTTCCGGGCGTCTTCCGCGACAAAGGCAAACCGAGAGGTCGGATCAAAATCTGTCCGAAAGAATTTGTTCCTTGGATTAGGAGCCAATTGAGCCAGGGCAACGGTAACAATAACGGCCACAAAAATGGCGGAAAGGAGAATGAGGTAGCCTAAAGTAAACCATGGTCTTGCGGACAAGACTCGACATGTCCGCTCAGCACCGAGCATCTGTTCCTCTCACTCCGGGGTGATGAGGGAACAACAGAGCTTTTGACTGAGATATTTGCCCAAGATAAGCACCCTACAGTCAGCTTTGTGGAGGGGTGATGCAACGTGTCAAACGGAAGAGGGCTGTCATTCGCCATTCTGCGGGAGTGCAGCCCTCTCACCACATCTGTTTCTTTGGAAAGAAATCGCTAATCGCGGCATTGAACCAAGTTTTTGCTATCAAAGATAAACTTTTGGCAGTATCGGTCGATTTGGGAGGCTTCGATCACAAATGTGCCCGTCTTGTGGATCAGCGAATTGCAGGAAATTAGCAGTCATTCACATGGAAGGCCTTTCCGAGGGCACCATTCGGACTGGCACCGTCTCCAAGAGAACTTACCGGTTTCTACAACAAACGGTGCTGTCGCTTGTCGCCGCCCCGCCGCGAAAATGGTCTTATGTAAAACCCATCGTCGTTTCAATTGTGTTCTATTGTTTGCTTCGAATGAGTGCTGCCGCCTGGCTGGGTCGGCCCCTTGGGACATTGCCTGGAGGTGGCATTCTCGTCCAGTTGCTGTTTTATGTTCCGGTGGTCGCCATTGCGGTCATCACATTTTGGCATAATCACTGGATTCATAGACGGAAACTAAGCGCTTGGGAGAGGCGATTTATGTGCCAGGATTGCGGCATGATCTTTTCGATGTGACTCTTCCGGCCTCGAACTTAGGGCTCGAATATCAATAGAGCAAAGCTAAATACTTCTTAACGAAGGCGCTCATCGCCTGATAGTCTCTCATCGCTATCCCTAGAATGTGCTCCAGATTAGTAAACTTTGTGTAGCTTTGTGTTTGTTTGTCATTTCCCTCACTGGATCGCTACTTCTCGCAGCTCCCTCGCGTCTGACATAGTAGATATAGCTATGATAGACGCTATGCCGAGACTTCGAGGGACAAGGCGCATAGGTCAGAAATGCGAAGAAACCAATATGCCACGAGTAACATCAACAGCAGCTAGTTCATTTCCAACGCTCGTAAATACTAAGGTAGCCGCAAAGATTCTGGGTCGGTCGTCGGCTACATTGAAGCGATGGCGATATGAAGGAGTTGGGCCGAAATATGTGGAAATGGAAGGTAGAGTTAGTTATAATGTAGATGTTCTTTTAGAGTATATTGAGAAGAACACACGAGTTCCTTCCGTGCGGGCTGCAATGGAGGAAGCTCGTGAAGCTGTTTAAGAAACCGAACTCGAAGTTCTATTGGTATGACTTCACGGTGCGCGGAGAACGATTTCGCGCGTCGACGGAAGAAACCAATGCGGCGAGAGCCGGAAAAATTGCCGGCCTAAAATTAGCAGCCGCCTTGGAAGGAAGCGACCCGCTGGACAGGAAGGCTCCAACTTTACGGGAGTATTCGAAAAAGTTCTTGGAGTGGATCAAAACGGCCCGGCTGGAATCGCAATCGCAGCGGTACTATCGCAACGGTTGGAGACTCTTGGAGACGACCTCAATTGCCGGCATGAGAATGGACCGCATTACGGCGGATGCCGCCGAAGCTTTGCGCTTTCCCGGCTCGCACGCGAATGCCAACAATGCTCTCCGCACTCTTCGCCGAATGTTGCATAAGGCGAAAGAGGCAAAGCTGATCATGCAGGTACCGGAGTTCAAACTTTTCAAAGAGGAAGGCCGCTCGCTTCGCCTGGATGACGAAGCAGAGCGCAAGCTTCTGCCGGTTGCGGAACAACCACTAAAAGACATCATCATGGTGATGCGCGATACCGGAATGAGGAATGTTCGTGAACTCTACCGCTTGCGCATCGAAAACATTGACTTCAACAATCGCGTGATTTTCAACCCCAACAGCAAGACCGCGAAAGGAAGAAGGTTCATTCCCATCAGCAATCGCGTCGTGGAGATTTTGAAGGCCCGCTGTACGGGACGGAACGAGGGCTGGGTATTCAAATCTCGCTACAAAGGCAAACATATCGGTGCTGCCTTTGTGAACCGGCAATGGGTGAAGGCCCGTAAGGCAGCAGGGTTACCGGAGGATTTGGTTCTGTACTGCGCAAGGCATGACTTTGGCACTTACGTCATGCGCAAAACGGGTAATCTCAAAGCGGTCATGGACACGATGGGACACACGGACGTGAAAATAGCATTGACCTACCAGCACCCGGAACTGGACATTGTGCGTGAGGCGATTGACTCACGGCACATTTTACGGCACACCGGGGAAAACACCAACCAGGCAAGTGCATGATTCTTCGGCAGATACTAGGGATTTCCGATTCAGAAGACGTTAACTCTGGATCAGCATATCGGGGTTCGAATCCCTGGGGGGCAGCCAAATTTTCCCACCATCTAATCGCGCAACAGTTTTTTCTTAGCGGCGTTGAACTCGGAATCGGTAAGAGCTCCGCGGTCGCGCAGGTTCGCCAGTTTAGCCAACTCGTCAGCGATGTTCCCTCGAACTGTCGCGGGTGGCGCGGTTGAGCGGACTGGCGCAGCTGGTTCAGGGTCCGTTCCTTTGTCATACTCAAATCGTTGCGGGTTTGTCGGATCAACGAGGAGGGGAAGTCGGTCACCAGCCGAGGGGATTTCACCCAGCATGAACAGCCCGTTTAAAACGCCTTCATAAGCTGGAGTCCTGTCCTCACGTTCGATGCGAAGGCGCACTTTCCGCTTGATGTAGACGTTGTTGATGACCACGTTCATCCACGGTTTCAGGACCTCGAGCACCACCCCAGTGGCCCGGATACCGTGCTCCTGGAACGATTCAGCCCGTCGAGCGACGAGCACAATCCAACCCGCAACCGCGAGTGTGATCGGGAACCACAGCAAAAAGAATAACGGCGAGACCGGCAAGGTCCAGTCCACAGCCCATGGCAGTAGCGACGCCACAAACCACCAGAGCACCTTCTGCTCGGCGACGATGTTCATAATCCACATGAAGACCGCAAACTGCAGGAGATATCCCACCACCCAGAGAAGGGCCAAAGTGCCAGGGATCGCCGAATTCATATCTATCCGGCCAAACGCACCCAACTCCACCAGCAGTCCCGGTGCCATCACGAAGGTGCACCACAGGACGAGGAGAGTGTAAAGACGGCGCATGTTCATGGTGGATACAATACGGGATCGGACGTCTGGGTTCCAGTATTCTCAAAACTACCCGACGATTTCTAAACAAATCTTGAAGATGTGGTGTTCTCTCAATTGGCTATAATCGGC
>DATDGH010000658.1:0-9638 GCA_036522215.1 Candidatus Angelobacter sp.
AGGTCGCCTGGCCCTGGATTCTTGCCTACAACCTGGATAGGTTGGGTTCCCAATTTGGAGCAAGCGCTCTTCCAACTGATGCTGCGGCTCGGATCGGACGTGACCCGGATGGTTCCGCTGGCCGCCTCCAGGTCATCGGGCTTGGCATTCAGTGCGGGCGCAACTTTCTCAAACAGCGCGGTCAAGGCATCCACCGCCGCACGGCGAGTGGAAGAACTCACGCCCCCGATGGTCGTACTCCCACCGGAGCCGCCGTCCATGGGATAAGTGCTGTCGCCGATGCTGAGTTGAACCTGGTCCAGGGTCAGACCCAGGCTATCCGCTGCCACGATCAGGATGCAGGTGCGTGTCCCCGTTCCCAGATCCTGGCTGCCCATCTTGATATCCACGGAGCCATCAGGATGGATGGTTAACTGGCAATTGCTTTCGTGGCCGCGACCACCCCAGGTGTGGATCGCCAGCCCCAGACCCTGCTTGACCGGACCTGCGCCTTGGCCTGCAGGATGCCACTTCTTTTTCCAATCAATCAGCTCAGCCGCCTTCAGCAGTTCCTCGCGATAGGTATCGGCGCGATGGAACTGATCGTTGGGCGGCGCTGCCAACTGGATGTTCTTCAACACCAGATCCAGGGGATCCATGTTCAGCTTGGCGGCAAGATCTTCAATAGCGCCAAAGGTAATCAGGCATCCCTGCGGATGGTTCGGCGCACGCCACGCGCGGGCCGGGCCAATGTTGGTGGAGACCGCAATGTGCTGCTTGCGCTGGTTCGGAATATTCATCACATAGGGCATGGGAGGTGCTCCGCCACCACCCGGTCCACCGGTTCCCCAGGAGTGCGATTCCCACGCCAGCAGCGTGCCATCTCTCTTGGCGCCCACTTTGACACGGGCGAAAGCTGAAGGACGACACCCTGCGACTTCCAGCTCCGCGTCGCGCTCCAGCATGTAACGCACCGGCTTGCCGCCGGCCTTTTTTGAAACCTGCGCGGTGTAGACGCCCCACCGGTCGATCTGGAATTTACTTCCGAATCCGCCGCCTACGTGGTCCTGATGAACATGAACGTTGCCCGCGGGAATCTTCAGCGCCTGAGCAAATTGTCCGGCCAGGCCGGAAAGATTTTGCGTGGAAACGCGCGCGAAGAGATGATCGTCATCCGTCCACTCGGACATCGAACCGTGGCTCTCCATGCAGCAGTGCGTGATTACAGGGCAGCCGTAGATGCCCTCGGAAATTACGTCGGACTGTTTGAAAGCGTCGTCCGGTTCACCTTTGATCTGTTCGCTCTCTTTCCTGAAAGGCGAGGTGACCGGCTGCGGTTCCTTTACTTGCGCCGATTGCAAGGCCTTGATTACATCTTCGCTGACCTTGTTCTCTCGCATCCTGCCCATCATCTCGTCTGTGACTTTAAAAGTGATGCCGCGCTGCTGAATGGCCTGGATGATTTGTGGATCCGGCGCCTGGTTGGTGAACATCCCCACCAGATCTCTTACCTCCAGTGGCCCATTGCCTTCGGCCACGTTCTGCGGCTCAGTGAAATCGTCGACGTAATGCGGCAAGGGCTGGTATTCAACCTTGATAGCGCGCAGGGCATCCGTGGCCGTCTGCTCATCCACCGCGGCGAGCACCACAAGGTCATCGCCTGCCCAACTAATCTCACTTCCGGGACCTTGAATCACGTGCACAGCCTTGACTCCCGGCATCTTTTCCGCCGCAGACGTGTCCACGCTCACAACTTTGCAGTGCGCGTATGGACTGCGGACCACTTTGCCGTAGAGCATTCCCGGTTGATGCAGGTCGTAAGTGTATTTCGCCTTCCCCGAAACCTTGTCCGGGCCGTCTACGCGCGGGATACGCTTCCCAATAAGAGACCGCTTCTCCGCTGTCGGCCACGAGTATTTGGTTTTTTCGTCTGCCATGGCTTACGCTCCCTTCCCGGCTTTGGCTGCCTGCATGACCGCGGCGCGAATTCCGGCATAGGTTCCGCAACGGCAGAAATTACCTGAAAGCCCGTGCTTGATCTGCTCCGGCGTGGGGTCGGAATGCTGATCGAGAAAAGCCTTGCAGGCGACCACGAATCCAGGAGTGCAGAACCCACACTGCTGGGCATCGTTGTCAATAAATGCCTGCTGCATCGGATGCAACTGGCCTGGGTGTCCGAGACCTTCTACCGTAGTCACAGGCTTGGATTGCGCATCAATGGCCAGAATGGAGCACGCGTATACCGGCTTCCCTCCCAGCAACACGGTGCACGCGCCACAGGTGCCACGATCGCAGACGCGCTTGGCCCCGGTGAGCTCAAACTGGTCGCGCAACGCGTCCAACAGCGTGACTCGCGGCTCCAGTTGAGCGTTGTAGCTCCTGCCATTCACGTTCAAATTAATCGGGACTTTGCCCGGCCCCTGGACCGCTGCAGTGTCCGGCTCAATGGCAACCGCAGCAGCTCCCGCCATCAGCGGAGCAGCCGCGGAAACTCCGGTTATTTTAAGGAAATCCCGGCGAGATAAGCCGGAACTGGATGAAGAGGAAGACTGCTTGGATTTGCGCTTCTTTTTCTTTTCCGGAAGATCGTCCACAGAATGGCCTCCGCGCTCACAATTGAAGAGACTGGAAATTTTAACGCCCATGAGCCGAAAAAACCAATGGCTGAACGAGCAAAAATACTGAGTGGTTAGTGTTTAGATTTGGTTATTGCTTTTCCCTATCCTTGTCTTTCTCCGTGTCTCCGTGGTGGGTGTTTGGTTTATTCAGCATTCCTTCGTGTCCTTAGTGACCTTTGTGGTGAGGTCTTGATTTCGCCCTCAGGAATCGCCCGCAAGGTTTTTGTAGAATGAAGGCAATGGACGAGCATATCGAAAGTGTGCGCGGATGGATCGAGCACTCACGCCGCATTGTGGCCCTCACCGGCGCAGGCATCTCCACCGAATCAGGAATCCCTGATTTTCGCGGGCCGAAAGGTTTATGGACGCAGAATCCCAAGGCCGAGAAACTCTCCGATATCCGCTACTACATGGCTGATGGAGAAGTCCGCAAGCTGGCCTGGCAACATCGTATCTCTCATCCGGCATGGCAAGCCAAACCCAATGCCGGCCATCTGGCCCTGGCGATCCTGGAGCAAAGCGGACGCCTGCACGCCCTGATCACACAAAATATTGACGGCCTGCATCAGCGCGCCGGCAACTCGGCCGGGAAAGTGATCGAAGTACACGGCACAATCTATGACGTTGTTTGTATGGCCTGCGAATTCCGTGGGCCGATGGAGCCGGTGCTGGAGCGAGTACGCGCGGGAGAAGAAGATCCGCCTTGCACCAGCTGTGGCGGGATCCTGAAAAGTGCGACCATTTCTTTCGGCCAGGCGCTGGTGCCCGAAGTCATCGAGAGTGCCATGCGCGCAGCAGAGGAGGCCGACCTTTTACTAGCGATTGGGACAAGCCTCACCGTCTACCCTGTGGCAGACGCCGTGCCGCGCGCCAAAGCCGCCGGCGCACGCGTCGTGATCTTGAACGCCGAGCCCACGCCGCTGGACCGTCTCGCCGATGCCGTATTGCGCCGACCGATTGGCGAAGTCCTGCCCCAATTAGTACGCGAACTGACTATTTCGAGAGCTCTCCAGGAAACTCGGCCCTGAAGGCCCGCAACAGGCTAACCACCCTGCAAATCAGCAGTCAAAACTAAATCGGAGGGTTCGATGGAGAGCCTTGTTCAGGACATCCGCTTTGGCCTACGCATGCTGCGCAAGAATCCGGGCTTTGCCACGGTTGCGGTGCTGGTATTGGCTATCGGAATTGGCGCGAATACCGCCATCTTCAGCGTGATCAATGCAGCCTTGCTTCATCCTCTGCCGTATCCCGATTCCGAACGCCTGGTAGTGGTGGAAGGTCTGGTGTGGGATCGGCATATTCCACTCTCCTATCCGGAACTTCTGGCCTGGCGCGACCAGAAAGAGATTTTTGAGGACGCTGCCGCATTCATCAATTCCGGATTCGGGCTCACTGGCGCGGGTGAACCGGAACAGCTCCTCGGCATGAGCATCTCCGCCGATCTCCTGAAGATCCTGGGAGTGAAGCCGGAAGCGGGACGCAACCTTCTTCCCCAAGAAGACGCCCGTACCGCGAATCCTGTGGCCATGATCACACATTCCTTCTGGGAGTCCCATTTTCACTCCAGCCCTTCTGCGATTGGGCAGAAGCTCACACTGAACGACAAGGTATTCACCATCGTCGGCATACTTCCGAAAGATTTTATGTTCGCTCCCAAAGCGCAGCTCTTTAGCCCTCTCAGGCTGGATGCAACAGTTGCTCCTTCAGGACTGAATTTTCTGGCGGTAATGGCAAAGCTTCGTCCGGGGATATCGCTGGCGCAGGCAAGGAACGCCATGGCGACGGCCCTTCCACGACTGCAGAAGGTCGATGCAAATACGGTGCCCGCAACGGTTACTCCCTACAAGGAATTTCTGGTGGGCGACTCCAAACCCTTGTTGTTCATTCTGCTCGGCGCAGTGGTGTCTGTGATGCTCATTGCCTGCGCCAACACCGCCAACCTGCTCCTGGCGCGTGCCTCCTCTCGCAGGAAAGAGATCGCGATGCGAATTTCTTTGGGAGCCAGCCGTTTTCGACTCATTCGCCAACTCCTTACTGAAAGCCTGCTGGTGGCACTCATCGGAGGCGTATTCGGACTGTTTCTTGCCTGGGCCGGGATGGGATTACTGACTACCCTGCTAGCTGAGAGGCTGCCGCGCGGGACGGCCGTCCACATGGATGCGACAGTCCTGCTGTTTACAGCCATCCTTGCGGTGGTTACGGGAATTGTTTTTGGTCTCGCGCCTTCACTCCAGATCATCAAGGGCAATCTGCAAGCTGAACTCAAGCAAGGAGGGGCCCAAACGGGTGGTGTGTCCGGAAGTCAATGGCTCCGGCAGGCACTGATCGTGAGTGAAATCGCATTTTCATTAGTTCTGCTCGCTGGAGCGGGACTATTGCTGCGCAGCTTTGTCCGTCTGCTGAATGTGGACAAGGGGTTTTCCACCGACCACGTATTGACCATGGGCATTTGGCCTTCGCCGGTGCGCTATGCCGATCCCAAACTTGAGATCAACTATCTGCAACAAATTCAGAAGGGCGTCGGTGCAATGCCCGGAATCCGATCGGCTGGGTTCGTCACCAATCTGCCTCTCACAGGCCGCGGGACAGATGGAGGTTTCTCCATTCAAGGACGACCCGATGATCCCACGCGTCCGGTAAACGCAAATAAGCAATTTGTTGGTGGCGACTATTTGCAGGCGTTGCGGGTCCCATTGATCAAAGGGCGCTACTTCACTGAAGCCGATATCAGTGGCGCTCCAGCAGTGGTTATCATCGACCAAACCTTTGCCAAAGAATATTTTCCTGGTGAAGACCCGATCGGCAAGCACCTTGACGTAGGCTGGGGAAATCCCGGGTGGAGTGAGATTGTTGGCGTGGTCGGCGACGCCAAGCTGGACTCTCTTTCAGCGTCAGCCCACCCTACGTTCTATGCTCCATTCGCGCAAAAACCGGAAATCATCAAGTTCCTGAGCTTTGCTCTGGTCGTTCGTTCAAGCCAGGATCCGTTGTCGATTGCTCAGACCGTCCGCAGTCAAATCCATCAGATCGATCCGAACCAGGTGATCTCCGCCATGCGATCCATGGATCAGGTGATGGTGGAATCACTGGCGCCACGCCGCGCTCCTATGTGGCTGATGGGCCTGTTCAGTTCCATCGCTCTGTTCCTGGCTGCGATTGGAATCTACGGCGTGCTCTCTTACTACGTACTCCAGCGCCGGCAGGAGATCGGATTGCGTATGGCTCTTGGCGCCCAACGCAAAGATGTTCTTCGCATGGTGGTCCTCCACGCCGCCAGGCTCGTGATTGTAGGCGTTGGGATTGGCTTGATAGCAGCATTCCTGACATCGCGTGCTCTTACCAGCCTGCTCTTCGGTGTGAAACCAACCGATACTCTAACCTATGCCGGTGTGTCGTTCGTGCTGGCATTGATCGCAATCACGGCTTGCGCCATTCCAGCGCTGCGCGCAACCCAGGTAGATCCGCTGGTGGTACTCAGAAACGAATAGCGGTGCCCTTCTGTGTTCTGGAGCCTGTCCTCGAGGTGAGCTTGCGAAGCCGAAGGATGTCCCGTGTGTTTAAAGGTGTTGGTGTTGCTCTGGGTGTTGATTCCCTTTTGATTCTGCTCTTCTCCGTGTCTCCATGCCTCAGTGTCTCCGTGGTGGCTGTCGACTAAGATTTGGCCCCGTGGTGACCCGATGCGCCGATGACCCGATGACCCGATTCTTCCTGGTACCAATCCACCGTCTTCTTCAAACCATCCTTGAAGTCCACCAGCGTCTTATACCCCATGGCCGTTTCTGCCGGAGTAATGTCTGCCAGTGAATCGTGGACGTCACCGGCCCGTGCCGGCGCGTACATGGCTGGTTTTGTAAAGCCCGTGAGCTCCTGAAGCATCGAATAAAGCTCATTCAGGCTGAAGCTCTTTCCCGTGGCCACGTTGAACGTCCGTCCGCTCACTTTGTCTGCGGGTGCTTGACAGGCGAGCAGGTTGACCGAAATCACATTGTCAATATAGGTAAAATCGCGTGTCTGCGTACCGTCGCCAAGGATTGTTGGCTGCTGTCCATCGAGCATCTGCCGGATGAATTTCGGAATCACCGCCGCGTATTCCGAACTGGGATGCTGGCGTGGACCAAAGACGTTGAAGTAACGCAGGCTCACCGTTTCCAGTTGCATCAATCTGGAAAAGGTCTGTGCATACAGCTCACCCGCATACTTGGAAACCGCATAGGGAGAGATGGGATCGGCCGCCATGTTCTCTCGTTTCGGCAGGGTTGGAGTATCACCGTAAACCGATGATGAGCTGGCATAAACCACGCGCTTGATTCCCTTTTCCCTGGCCGCCTGAAAAACCGTGAGCGTGCCGGCAACGTTGGCATGGTTCGTGCCCACCGGATCGTCAATGGAACGCGGCACCGAACCTACCGCTCCCTGATGCAAGACATAATCCATGCCTTCACAGGCGGAACGCATTGCATCCAGGTCGGTTACATCAGCCTTGCGAAAATCGAACTTATCCAGTATCCCGGAATAGTTCTCGTGGCGGCTGTGAGAAAGATTGTCCAGTCCGCGCACCTCTTCCCCGCGCGCAACCAGATAATGAACGATGTTGGAGCCAATGAACCCGCCGGCTCCTGTGATCAGATACTTAGCCATTTTTATGAGAATAACATGATCGCCGAGATCAGATGATCGCGCGTGATCGCACTGATCGCATGACCTGAAAACCCTGACTCGATCTCCCGATACTCGATATAACTCTCCCCCTGTCATCCTGAGATATGCTCGAGTCGGGCCTGTCGAAGATCCCGGCTTGCCGTGGACAGAAGGACCTTGTGTTTTGTCTTCCGATGACCCGGTGACCCGATGACCCGGTGACCCGATTGCGTCCAGGAAGAACACACTCGAACAGTGATCTCATCGTCCAGCTTTCTTCAGCTTCCCCAACCCATTCAAAATCCTCCTCACCTTCTTAGGCGAGATGGACAGCCGTCGGGCCACCCGCTGCACCTTCTTCCCTTCCTTCTCCCATACCCTTGGAATCACCAGTTCGGCAAATTGTTCGGTCATCTGCTGAAATGTTTTTTCTCCGGTCACGCCTTGGGTCCAGGCCCTCAGCATGGGATCAACATTGCCCTTGGGGGCCACCTTCTGCTTCAGCGTTTGCAACGCTTCTCCCAGATCGTCAAAGTCAACGGTGCGCAGAAACGAAGTCGCGGCGTCACAACAGTGTTTGGCATCCTCCAGATCATTGAAAAACGGGTTGCAGGAGGTAAGGCCTCGCCAGATGTAGGCCCGCGCCAGCAGCCGCTGATTTTGCGTGTGCTTTGCCGCCTCCACCGCATCGCGCGAATACGCCCGCGCCGCCTGCGAATGCTCCCAGGATTCTTCGCTTCCTTCAATCTCCTCTTCTACCTTTGCATTCTCAATGCTGCACTGCAGCAGCCGCGTGCGCGCCATCAGGATGGCATCATTCTCGTCCTTCGCCAAAAGGTAGGCTTGCCCCGCCTGCACGCCGGCTTGGTCCAGTTCCCCGCTGTCCAGGTACAGCAATCCGCGATTTTCATAGACGCTGCCGATCCCATGGTGGTGGTTGTGATGGCGATAGATCTTGTCCGCCTGGTCCAGGTTGGTAAAGGCCTGGGCCCGATGGCGTTCGTATGCCTCCCGCTGCGCCTGTTTCTTGCTCTTCCCCCCCGCGCCATCGCCGCTCTTGCGTCTGCGCGCCGCCTCCACATCCATCTGCTTGCTGATGGTCCTGGCGATCAACCGCTGGACGTAGGCGATGTTGACCAGCGAGCGCGCCAGATTGCGGTGCTGCGGATTGCGTCGTTCAAAAACTTCAATCGCCCTGCTGAAAAACTTGAGTGCCACGTTATAGCGACCCTGGCGGCGAATCATACGGCCATGCGCGGAATAGATGTTGCCCAGCGTGATGTCATCATCCGTCTGGCGCAGGACCTGCTCCGCCTGGTCCAGGACCCGGCTTGCCTCCCGTGAATGTCCTTTCTGGAAGAGAAGCCAGCTTTCCAGCACGCGCATCACCGCCGCCATCTTTTCAAAACCCAGTGACTGCGCCAGGCTGCGGCCCAGGCCCGCATGCTGGATCGCCTTGTCGTACTCTCCTTTTTTGCGATGGCAGCGCGCATTCCAGAACTGCGTGATGGCCACCAACCCCCTGTCCTCGACCTCGTCCTGCATAGACAGCACCAGGTCAAAGTGGATGAGGGCTTTATCCGGTTCGTCGTGCAGGAGGAACAGCAATCCTTCGGCCGAGCGTAAATGCAGGTAGTCACGAACCGGCAGGCGTGCGCGGACAGGCTTGGGAAAGCGGTCCAACAGCTCCTGCACCAGCGCCGGCTCGCGATAGCCCATGTCCACCCACTGCGCGACGTAACCGACAAACGCCGCAGCATTCTTCTGCTCCGGATCAAGCGCGGCAAAAAGGTGCGCATGCGCATCCAGCAAAGCAACGCCCTGGCTCACTCGCCGCGAAGCCACATTCTCCTTAAGCTCCCGCAAAAGGGAGTCCGAAATGTCAGAGTTTTTCTTCATCGACGTTGTGTAGTGTTTCAACACAATTCACAAATAGTAATGACAGCAAATCAAAAATCCGCATCTTTCAATTCCGGCGATTCTGGCAATTTTGGCAATTTTGGCAATCTTCTCCGATTCGCGTTAATTCGCCGCTAAAAAGGTTTTTAGCCTTTTTGGCCAAGTCGTCCGATTCGGACTACTTGGTTTGATGCACATAGTCTATCCCACATCTAATGTTGTCGCGGTGATTTTCCTCCCGCTTTGCACTGGTATAGGGAGAGCAAAGGGGGAAACAGTCATGACATGCACAGTGGAAGTACGTCCGGAGGATGAGGTTCGCATCGTGGTCACCCCTTTTTCCATCATCATTGTGAAGCTTTCCATCATCATTGTGAAGCGTGGAAAAGAGGATCACGAAACGGGCATTTACTTCGATATTCCAGCGGTGCAGCCACAACCAAAGGACAGCAAGGTTGCCAATCCGATCTCGATCTTCGGGCAGATTCTTGGCATCCTGGTGAA
>DATDGH010000659.1:0-2384 GCA_036522215.1 Candidatus Angelobacter sp.
CGTTTCTGCCACGGTGGCGGGGTTCCACATTCAAGTTTCAGCCGGACAGAGACGGAGAACAACAAGCCAAGTCTGGTGTTCCGGAAGCCGCTGGTCGGCTCGCATAAAAGAAGCGAATAACCTTTCGCTCGATAGAAGCCCGGCTTGTCTCTGCCGAACGGGAATTGCGCAACGACAATTGAGGGAAGTCACTCAATCCGCATTCGATGTTCTTGGCTCTTCCGGGTGGCGTAGTGACTGGGTCTGGGGACTTCCCCTGATCGTCTTGACAATCATCATCCACGTCCTGTGTCTCGGACTTGTCAACCAAAAAGTTGCTCGAGCTTCGCGCCGCCTGCTGCAGAGCCGTCACCCGACGGCGGTGTTCGTCACAGCGATGGGCAGCACAACGCTGTTCGCCATCTGCTTGCACGGAGTGGAAGCTGCTATTTGGGCTGGCGCTTATCGTTTTCTGAACGCGTTGCCTGATGGAAAGTCTGCCATGCTCTACTCGCTCTCTTCCATCACGAGCTATGGTCACACCAATCTGGTTCTGGAGTCGCACTGGCAGCTTATGGGTGCCCTTGAGGCTCTCAACGGCTGGCTGCTGTTCGGTCTGACTACGGCCTTTCTGTTTGGAATCGTCAGCAAAGCATGGTTGGTGGACGGCGTGAAATGAGAGCCACAGGTTTCGGCAGGGCATGCGCGAGAACCACATCGGTCGGGGTGTGGCGGTTCCGCTGCGACACCGACTGTATCAATTGACAGTTACGAGTGTGGAGAGAGTAGAGATAGTCTCCGTTGACAGGCGAACCGGGCGACCAATTCTCACTGTGACAGTGCGAGCGTATTTACATTCCCCAAGACCAGGGCGGATTTGTGCCATTGAGAAACGAGATCAAGAACCACTTCCGCTTGCCGATACAACCCCGGCCTCCCTGTCCACAAGACAGGAGGTCCACTTACAACCTTCGATTGTCCGAGACGGATTTAAATCCCACTAATTAGGAGAAGAAACAAATGGCGACAAAAAAGCCCAATTTTCTGATTCTCTGGGGCGATGACATCGGCACGTGGAACATCAGTCATTTTAGTCACGGCATGATGGGCTATCACACCCCGAATATCGATCGCGTAGCTCAAGAGGGCTGCTCTTTTACTGACTACTACGGCCAGCAGAGCTGCACCGCTGGACGTGCGGCCTTCATCACGGGTCAAAATCCAATCCGCACCGGCCTGACCAAAGTGGGTATGCCCGGCGCAACTCTCGGATTGCAGCCAGAAGATGCAACCATTGCCGAGCTACTCAAGCCGCTCGGATATGCTACCGGCCAATTCGGAAAGAACCACCTCGGCGATCGTAATGAATTCCTGCCGACCGTACACGGGTTCGATGAATTCTTCGGCAACCTGTATCACTTGAACGCGGAAGAAGAGCCAGAGCTTGCTGACTATCCCAAGGAACCATGGTTCAAAGAGAAGTTCGGACCTCGTGGTGTCCTTCACTGTGTGGCTACCGACAAGGACGATCCAACAGTTCAGCCGCGATGGGGGCGAGTCGGCAAACAGAAAATTACGGATACTGGCTCATTAACCAAAAAACGCATGGAAACGGTCGACGAGGAGATCACCTCAGCCGCCATCGACTGGATGGAGAAGCAGGTCGAGGCTGACAAACCGTTCTTCCTCTGGTACAACTCCACGGCCTGCCATATGTGGACTCATCTGGCAGACAAGAACCGTGGGAAGAGCGGACAGGATGACTACAGCGATCGCATGGTCACTCACGATGAGCAAATCGGACAGGTTCTAGACAAACTCGATGAACTCGGGGTTGCCGACAATACGATCGTGATGTATTCCACCGACAATGGCCCGGAGAACGATACATGGCCGGATGCCGCCAATACTCCTTTCCGCAGTCAGAAAGACACCAACTGGGAGGGTGCATGGCGTGTGCCGTGCGCCATTCGCTGGCCCGGCAAGATCAAGGCCGGCAAGTGGTTCAACGGCATTATGAGTCACCAGGACATGTTGCCGACACTGTTGGCGGCAGCTGGCGACCCCAACATAAAGGAGAAACTGCTCAACGGTTACAAGGTTGGAGACAAGACCTTCCGCGTACACATTGACGGCTTCAACATGATCCCCTACCTGACCGGCGAAGTCGAGGAGAGCCCGAGGAGCTCCTACTTTTACGTCAGCGACGATGGCGGCATCATGGCCTTGCGCGTGAACGACTATAAGCTGGTTTTTGAGGTGCAGCGTGCACTCACCTCAAATGTTTGGGCTGAACCATTGGTGAAGCTGCGACTTCCGCATATCTTCCACCTCCGGCGCGATCCTTTCGAGCGTGCGGATTACAACTCCCAAGTCTATTGGAAATGGATAATGGAGCATGCCCC
>DATDGH010000660.1:0-2181 GCA_036522215.1 Candidatus Angelobacter sp.
GGTGCGAGAGCAGGATCATGCCCCCTGCAAGGCCAATGGCCACTACAATCTGAATCAGCAGCGGTATATAACGATCAAAGTAGTTGTTCGGCATGAATGGCCTGTATATAATGCGCGACTACTGAAGAAGGCTAAACATTCGAATGTAACTTCCCTTTTGCAGGAGTGTCAAGGCCTTGAGTAGCATAGAGTTGCCCTCGTATTGATCCTTGCATGACCATCTTTGGATTCAACACAGACGTGAAGCATGGAGACAAGGTGTATCACGTGCAAAGTGAGGCCCGCCACAGCGACCTCCTGGTGCAGACCCTGGTGTTTGTGAAAGGCCAATGTGTTGGCAAACGGACTGTTTCCTATGCACAAAATGCGTCCAAGCCGGATTTTTCGGAGAACGTGATTCACGAACTTCTAAAGACGCAGCACCGAACGATTGTCGACTCGATAACCGCAGGGAAGATGGACTCCGCACTGGGAGCTGCGGGGGACATTCCTGACATTGGAGGGTCGGGATTGTCATTGACCTGGATCAAAGCGGAGCCCATGGGCGCCTCATCGAGCCTGACAATTCAGTTTCAGGTTACGGACTCCGGTCACGGCATCGCCGGAGCAGAGGTGCTTTCTCGAGTTGGCACCACAGGTGAGGGACCGGTCGCCGCCCGTGGCACAACTGATAAGTCCGGCAATGTAGAAATGAAGATCCCTATCAGTGACGACTTGCGCCGGGAATCCGCCATCATCGTTCAGGCGACTCATGGATATAAGTCTGTAACCCGCAAGTTCCGATTCAAGCAGAGCGAAGAGCAGTAAACACGACCGGGCCCTTCAAAATTCAAATTGCCCAAAGTTGAAAAATAGTCTCTTATGGTCTGCTCTGGAGAGATCTAATCTTGGGAGTGGCGCCCGGCACCATTACAAAGCTCGATCTTCCCCGGGCCGATGCCATTGTTGTCGGCTCCGGCCCGAATGGACTGGCTGCCGCCATTCGCATGGCCCAGGCTGGCTGGTCCGTGCTGGTGCTTGAAGGAGCGGAGACTGCAGGCGGGGGCGTGCGTTCCGCCGAGCTTACCTTGCCGGGTTTCGTTCATGATGTTTGTTCGTCGGTTTACCCACTTGGAGTGTGTTCGCCTTTTTTCCGCACGCTGCCTCTGGAGCAGCATGGCTTGCAGTGGGCCTTCCCTCGCGCAGCACTGGCGCATCCTCTGGACGATGGCTCGGCTGCGCTGTTGTGTTCGTCTCTAAAGGAGACCGGCGAGACCCTTGGTGAAGATGCCAGAAATTACCAGCGCCTGATGCAGCCGTTTATTGACCGGTGGCAGGATCTCCTGCGTGACATATTGGCTCCTCCCGGGTTTCCGCATCACCCGTTTCTGTTCGCGAGGTTTGGGAAGCAGGCAATCCGTTCCGCCACTGGACTGTCCAACGCTCGTTTCAAGACTGATCGAGCCCGAACATTTTTTGCCGGCTTGGCAGCGCATGCCATTCTCCCCCTGGAAAATCTGAGCACGGCTGGCGTGGGACTCATGCTGGCGATTCTCGGCCACGTGGTCGGATGGCCATTCGCCCGTGGAGGAGCGCAGCAGCTTACCAACGCGCTGACTTCGTTGTTGCGATCTCTGGGCGGCGAGATCATCACTAGTTGTCCTGTTGTTTCCCTGGATCAGCTTCCGCCAGCGAGAGCTGTTTTGCTGGATGTGACACCCAAACAACTGCTGGAGATGGCTGACCAGAAACTGCCGGACTCTTATCGCCGCAAACTGGCACGATATCGATATGGCATGGGCTGTTTCAAATTGGACTGGGCGCTTCACCAGCCAATTCCCTGGCGCGCACAGGAGTGCAGTCAGGCCGGAACCATTCATCTGGGTGGGTCGCTGGCGGAGATCAGCGAATCCGAACAGTCTATTTGGACAGGCAAGACCACTAGCCGTCCGTATGTGCTGCTGTCGCAGCCTACCCTCTTCGATCCAACCCGAACGCCCGGAGGCAAACATACTGCCTGGGCATATTGCCATGTTCCCAACGGCTACACCGGAGACATGACCGCAGCCATTGAAGGGCAGATCGAACGCTTTGCTCCGGGCTTTCGCGGCTGCATCGCGGCAAGGTCTGTACTCTCGCCGGCTGATCTGGAAAAACACAATCCAAATATCGTCGGAGGTGACATTGCCGGCGGCGCCGCGG
>DATDGH010000661.1:0-4579 GCA_036522215.1 Candidatus Angelobacter sp.
GACACGTGGAAGCTGGTCCACTTTATTCGTCATCTTCCCCAGCTTACGCCGGAAGAAGAGAAGCGTATGGAAAGTTTGAATCCGAAGACGGCTGAGGAAATCCAGGAAGAGAAAGAGGAGCAGGAATTTTTGAACGGCCAGCCGGCGCCATCGGGTCATCGGGCCATGGGGTCATCGGATCATCGGAAGAAATAGCGGTCAGTTCGTCAAGCCGGCAATTAAGAAGGTTGGTAATTTGAAAAATGAAAAACTGGACACGAAAGGAATACAAGGCCAAAGCGTCTGATTTAATTTGATAGGCTACTCATATGAAGAAAATACTGACAATCCCCACCTTGATTTTGTTGTTCGCAATTCTGGCGTTTGCACATGGCAATGAAGAGCACGTAATTGGCAGAGTGGCAAGCATATCCAAGACATCCATCACGGTACACACTCTCAAGAACGAGACCAAGGAAGTGGCCATTACCGACAAAACCACATTTCAAGGCCAGAGCGGCCCGGCAAAAGCGGAGGATGTGAAAGTTGGAGACCGGGTAGTGATCCACGCCGGAAAAGACGGCGAGAAACTAGTCGCTCACACTGTGCGCTTCAGCCCGGAGAAGACGACCGCAAGTTCACACTGAGATCCCTGTTCGTTGAATTCATTCCCAAGGGCACGGCTCAGGCGTTCGCGGTTTTATAGGATTTTCAGAAATAATGTGACCCGTCAAAAACGCTGCCCGATGCGATTAATGAGTGGTAGGGACCTCTCGCTTCGCTTCGAGGTAAACTAAAAAGACATAGCTCGGAGTTCCTCCTTCACCTTCTCCGCCTGGAGTAGATGACGGCGCTCGTGGGCCAGCATCCAGGGGACGGGAACAGCCAAGCGCAGGCGCGGCAGAGGAAAGGGCGAACTGCACTTCACCTTGTTGAGATCGAGACCATCGGATTCACGTACCTGGCGTTCCCACTCGTCCTGGATATGCATGAACTCGGCCACTACCTGCCCCGGATTAGTGATGGACGATTGCGGCAATATTTTCTTAGGAGCGCGCATGCGGAATTTCGGCGGCGGCTCAGCATTCCAGATCAGCAGCCCGCCCAGAGGCCCGGCTTTGAATGGACCCTTCCCAAATATCTTGCTCTCTCTTCCCTTCCGAATCGCAGCATCAATAAATGGTTGATAGACGGTAGCGGTTGCGTTCAGGTGAGAGAGGCACTCAGCGATAGACCATCTGGCGGGATCGGGGCGCTGCACGAGTTGCTGTGGGCTGAGCCCGGCGACCAGATCCTTTGCTCGCCGTCTTATGTCCTGGAGTTGACTGAGTAGATTGTCCATGGCAGCTCTTGAATTTATCCCGAAGCGGAGCGAAGGGCGGCTTGGGTGTTCAACAAAACACCACGCGTATGCCCAAAAAGCTGTCTTATGGTTGTGTTGAGGCACGCTCCGGCCTCAGCCCCAGCGGAAGATCCAGAAAACAACACCCATAATGAAACCAACGGAGTAGATGTCATAAAAGATTTTTATTCTGGGCCACAGCCACATGGGCAATTGGTCCGCGAATTTGTCACTCCATGTTTCATTCAAGCGCGGAGGGGCCGCGGCCTCCTCCGATGCGGAGTTCCAATTTGACGCAATCCAGGTAGCGCGCACATTCGCCAGCAACAATGCCGCCAGGAGTATATGAATCACTAGCCGCGCACCAAGATAGATATTCAGCGTTCTCAGGTCCGTAGTCAGCACGACAACCAGGGTTTCAATCGAGTACATGATCGCCACCGCCATGGCGGCGTACCGGCTGCGCTCTCTCACACCTACCCCGCCGAAATAGTAAAAAATCAGGTAAAGCAGTCCAATGGGCTCCTGGTTAAAAATCAGCGAAAAGATAAAGCTTAGAAGCGCGACCACCGTGCACACCCAGTAGCCTTGTGTGCCCAGGTAGTCCACATCGCTGGCGGTATTGACTGAAGGCCAGAACAGACTCTTGAGGCGGTTGTCAGTGCCTGGCGTTGAATCTGACAAACCGAGGGTTTGCATAGAGCGGATTAGACCACAAGGCGTTCCTGGTGTCGAGGAAAACAAGTCGCTCAAATCATTCCAGTGCCCTTTAAAACCCTATTTGTGAAACAAGCTCTAATTGCTAACTGCTGTCTTTCTTCCCATATAGAAAAACACTGCCGGAGTCACAATCAACGACAGGACCATGGAAATAATGATGCCGCCGATTACGGCAATGGCCAGCGGTTGCAACATCTCTGAGCCTGCGCCCAGGGCAAAGGCCAGGGGCAGCATTCCTGCCACTGTGGCCATGGCGGTCATGATGATGGGCCGCAGACGTCGCCGGCCTGCCTGAATCATGGCTTCTTGCGGTTCGAAGCCAGCCGTCCTGAACTTGTGATCAGCATCCAGCAGCAAAATTCCATTCTTCGCCACAATACCAATCACCATGATCAAGCCCATCAGCGAAGCCAGATTCACGGTTTTGCCGGTGATCAACAATGCAATCACCACACCCGAGATCGAGAGCAACGCAGAACTCAAAATGGCGATGGGAGCGGAAAAGCTGCGGAATTCAAATAACAGAACGGTGAAGACCAGGATGATGGCCAGTATGAGCACAATCGCCATATCATGAAAATCTTTTTGCTGCTGTGCATAGGTGCCGCCATAGACCACGCGAATGGACGAAGGTAAATGCAAGCCGGCCACAATGTTTTGCACTTTGGCCACGCCGCTGCCCAGGCTCTCCCCTTGCAATCTGGCGCTCGTTTCCACTAAGCGCTGCAGGTTCTCACGGATGATCTCAGTCTGGCCGGGCAGTTCGTTCAACTGGGCCAGGTTGCCCAGGGTCGCGGTCTTGCCCGTAGAACTAAGGAGCAACGTCTGCTCCATCGCCTCCAAGGACGCGCGATTCTGGTCTGGAAATCGTACCCGGATGGTGTAAGCCCGGTTGTTGGAAATCAGAGGTGTGGCGGCGGGGACACCCTGCAAAATCGCAGTGGCATCGGTAGAGATCTCCTCCGCAGTGAAGCCTGCCCTGGCGGCGACGGCTGGATTTACTTTGAGTTCCGAGGCGGAGCCGCTGGTGGTGTCTTCAATTCCGTTCTTCAGGTCTACAATGCTGGGAATTTTGGCGATGGCGTCGGCGACCTTGGGGGCCGTATCGCTCAGCAAATTTACGTTTTCGGAAAAAAGCTTGATGACCACCGGCTGTGGCGCCCCGGTCAGGTCGCCAATCATATCCTGCAATTGCTGTTTCAAATCAACGTCCACGGAGGGCTCCTGGACTTTGACTTTGTCCCGGACGTCGGCCATGATTTCGTCAATTGCCCGGCTGCGGCTGGCTTTCAGTTTCACTGAGATGTCGCCGGTATTCGCCTCGGTCACCGCCGCGAGCCCAAGTTGGAGTCCGGTGCGGCGAGACGTGCTCTCTACTTCCGGGATCTCGCGCAGGATTTGCTCAATGTGAGAAACCACGCGATTCGTTTCCTGCAGCGAGCTGCCTGGCGGTGTGAGGTAATCCAGAATGAACCCGCCTTCATCCATCTCCGGCAAGAGGTCAGAACCGAGCAGTTTGTAGCCGGCAAAGGACAGCACGACCAGGACCACCGCGCCTACGGCCATCCAGCGCGGATGTTCCAGCGCCCTCCGCAGCCAGCGTTCGTAGAAGTCGATGATGCGCCGGAAGAAGCCTTGCATGGATGCTTCTTCCGCAGCCATCAGCTTGTGGATCTCCTGCTCCGCGTCTCCGTTTTCTTGCGCGATGACCGGTTGCGCCTGGTGCTTGCGCCGCACAAGGTAAAGGCTCAACGTTGGCGTCCAACTCAGAGCCAGCAACAAAGAGGTGAACAGGGCCGCACACATGGTCACGGCCAGGGCGCGAAAGAAAGAGCCATTCACCCCCGTCATGGAAATCAGCGGCAGAAAAACTACGATGGGCGTGAGCGTGGAGCCAACCAGAGGGACTGTGATTTCTGAGAGCGCACTGCGGGCAGCCTCGAATCTTCCCTCGCCGGCATCGCGATGGAGAACTATGTTCTCCACCACCACGATGGCATCATCAATCACCAGTCCTACGGCCGCTGCCAGTCCTCCCAGGGTCATGAGATTGAAGGTCTGGCCCAGCAGCTTCAGCACGATGAATGTCACCATGATGGTGACTGGAATCACCAGGCCGGCCACCACGGATGTGCCCCAATCGCGCAGAAAAAGGATGATGACTGCGGCAGAAAGAATCAGCCCCAGGAGGATGGCGTCGCGGACACTCTTGATCGAGTCCTGGACCAACCCTGATTGGTCATAGTAGGGAGTAATCTGAACTCCGGCAGGAAGGCCGCTGCGGATGCGGTCGACCTCTGCATGCACCAGGTTGGCAACGTCCACCGTGTTGCTGTCCGGCTGGCGGTTAATGCTGAGCAGGACCGCCGGTTTTCCGTCTGCCATGACTATGGTGTAAACCGGCATTACCGACGACGTGACTGCGGCCACATCACCCACTCGTACCGGTAATCCTTGAGGTGTGCTCTTGATCACGGTTTGCGCCAGATCCTGCGCACTGCGCGCCTGGCCGCTCACCAATCCCAACACCAGCTCGTG
>DATDGH010000662.1:0-4016 GCA_036522215.1 Candidatus Angelobacter sp.
GTTCATCATGCACGGCGCCGACCGCAACCGTCTCCACGCGGTCGGCTGCGGCTCGCATACCCCGCTCTTCGCCAACGACACCCCCGAGCACAAGGCGCGCAACCGCCGCACCGAGTTCTACCGGCGCGTGTTCCGCGATGTATTCATCCAGGCCGCTGGGTACCATCTGCTTGACGCCCAGCCGCAAGCGCCGTCGTTCGCTGTCAATCTCCAGCACCTGGGCCTTGACTACTTGTCCTACCTTCAGCATATCGCCGGGATGGTCAATCCGTTTTTCAGCGCTGAGATCGCTTACATGAATCATGCCTTCCACGCCTTCTGCTAATTGAACGAAAGCGCCGAACTTGGTCACGCTGGTCACCGGCCCTTCAATCACTGATCCCACAGGAAATCTCTGGGTTACATCGAGCCACGGATCGCCCAGTGCCTGTTTCAATCCCAAAGAAATCCGGCGCTCACCGGGATTTATTCCCAGCACCACCGCCTCCACCGTTTCTCCGGGCTTAACTACATCGCTGGGCTTTCTAACTTTCTTAGCCCAAGACATCTCGGAAAGATGGATCAACCCTTCAATTCCCGGCTCCAGCTCAACAAAGGCTCCGAACTCGACCACGCGAGTAACCGCACCGCGCACGCGCTCGCCCACTCTGTATTTTTCCGCTGCCGAGTCCCAGGGGTGCGGCTGAAGCTGTTTCATGCCGAGTGAAATCCGGTGCTTATCCGCATCCACCTTGAGCACCCTGGCTTCCACCTGCTGCCCTACGGAGAGCACATCCGCTGGCTTGTTGACGCGACCCCAGGCAATCTCTCCCACGTGCAGCAAACCATCCACACCGCCGATATCAATGAACGCTCCATAGTCGGTGAGGCTGCGCACCACTCCGCTGACCGTTTCACCCTCTTTGATCTCTGAAAACCGGCGCTCCTGTGAGGCCCGCTGCTCTTCTTCGGCAATGATGCGGCTGTCCACCACCACATCTTCGTCGGTAACATCCAGCTTGGTGATGCGGCAGCGGATCTCCTGTCCGACAAGCTTTTCCATGTCGGCGGCGTCGCGCACTCCGCTGCGGGAAGATGGCATGAAGGCCCGCACTCCGATGTCCACGCTCAATCCGCCTTTGATCACTGCCATCACAGTGCCGGCGATAGTCGAGTGTTCGGCGAATGCCTTTTCCAGAGCTGCCCAGTCGCGGGGCCGGGAAATCTTACCCCGGGAGAGCTCATAGTAGCCCTGAGGGTCGCGCCCTTTGATGTTCACCGCCAGCTTGTCGCCGGGTTTGATGGACTCGATCTCTCCCGGTTTCGGAAAGGCGCTCCGGGGAAGAATTCCCTCAGTCTTGAAGCCGATGTCGAGCACCACGGACTCGGCAGTGATGGCAATGACTGTACCTTCTAGCTGTCTGTTGCCATCGTCAGTTTTGCGTGAGCGGCTCTGCTCGTACTGAGACAGAAGCGACCCGAAAGACTCCTCGTGATCAGGAGCAGCCTGGAATTCCGGAGTACTTGGATTGGGCATGAACTGGTGAATCTCGGTTGTGGAGTTTGTCTTGACTAGGATATGCGAGAAGCTGACCGACCGCAACCAAACCACAAACGGTGGCATCTCTCAAGATTGGGAGAAAAGATTATGAGGTTAAGAAACATTGCGCTCGTTTTTTTGACGATGCTGGTAGCGGGTGCTCTGGCGCGGCCCTTGCAAGTGCTGCCCCAGGGAACAGAGATCAAAGTAAAAACCGATGCTTCGATTCCCGCCAAGCCGCCAGCCAATGCCAAATACACTGCTACCGTGAGTAACGATGTTGCGGATCAATCTGGGAATGTCGTCATTCCCCGGGGATCGCGGGCAACACTCGTAGCCGTTCCCTCTGACGATGGCAAAGATACCACTCTCGACCTGCGGTCAGTCCGGATCAATGGACAGAGATACGTGCTGGAAGCAAAGGGCAAGTCACAAAGTTCAGCTCCAGGCGGACTGGGCATGAACAGCCGAACAGGTAAGTATGTGGGCGGCGGAGCAGCCGTGGGCGCCGTCCTGGGGGCCTTGCTGGGTGGCGGCAAAGGCGCGGCCATTGGCGCGCTGGTTGGCGGGGCCGGTGGCGCGGGAGCACAGGTCTACACCGGCAAGAAAAAAGAATTGCCGCCGGAAACCGGGCTCTCCTTTAAGCTGGCCCAGGACCTGCAGTTAACACCGCAAGCTGGAAGCAGTTTTCAACAGCGGCCTCAGCGATAGGCAGCAAGGATTGGAAAAAAATTCTCCAGTCGGGCATCTCTGGATGCCTGGCCGGAGAATTTGTGCGTTTATGTCGAGGAGGGTCCTCTAAGCACTTCGCTGAGCCGTCGGATTCCTTCTCGAATTTCCCTTTCCTTCATGCGTGAGTAACCCAACGGGATTCCGGTTCGGGATGGTGTTTCAGATAATAGGGAGAGATTCCGTAGACGCCCACGTCCCGCGATGGGCCTCGCGAATTACCGTCTCTTCGCTGCTGCTTTGACAGGTTGCTCTGACATTTGGAACCCGCTGGCCGGCTAGCATTCTGCTTGAATCCAGACAGGCAAAAGGCTGATACTGCGTGTATTCCGTTCGTTCCAGAAATGAGCAGGCCGATGTGTAAGTCCGGCCGTGATCGAAAGGGAGACCGAAGGCTGAGAATGGCCGATCCAAACTCAACAACGACATTTTTCAGCTACTCGCGGGAAGATTCGGCGTTTGTGTTGCAGCTCGCCAAGGATTTGAGGGCGGCTGGGGCCACGGTTTGGCTGGATCAACTGGATATCGGACCTGGCCAACGTTGGGACAATGCGGTCGAAGTGGCATTGCGCACCTCTCCTCGACAGGTTGCAGTACTTTCACCGGCGGCAGTGAACTCCGTGAACGTGATGGATGAAGTTTCATTCGCCCTGGAGGAGAAAAAACAGGTCATTCCTGTGCTCTATCGTGACTGCCAAATCCCTTTCCGACTGCGCAGAGTGCAATACATTGATTTCAGAACTGACTACCATCGCGGGCTCCGCGAACTGTTGCACACCTTGGAAACCACTGGAAATCCCATCGTCGCAAGCTCGTCTGCTAATGAAGTACGGTCGCCAGGGGAAGTCCAACAAATTGCGCTTCCAGAACGAGCCATGCTCGGTCCAATGCCAATTCCTCAGCACGCCCGGCAACAAGCACTTGGAAATCCTGGGGTTGAGCGAAGGATGGCAGAAAGTTATGACAAGCAGGGCCTCCTACCAGTCGTGTCCAGGAAACCAGGTTCTTGGAAGAAGGTCTGGATTGGCGCCGCAATTGCAGTCCCGCTGGCGGCACTTGCAATCTGGTATGTGACGGCCTGGTACGCGACGACTGGTGCAGGAACTCGAACTGACAACGAGATTCTGTCCGAGGTAGTAATAAAGATTGATCGAGATCCAAGGGTCCCCAAGAACGCTATTAACGTCCGTGTGAGCCAGGGTGCTGTCTGGCTTTCTGGAAGCGTAACCAACGAGGCAATCCGCTCCGCGGCTGTTTCCGATGCAATCGTCGACGGCGTCAAAAACGTAGACGCCATCAATGTAGTGGTCGCTGCTGCCCGCACAGACACACCGCAGCACGGAAAAACCGCGCATGTTGCCTTGCCGGCGAGTCGGCAACCGTCTGATCTGGCAGGGTGGTGGAAAGATGATAAGGGCGTGGTGTACAAAATTGTCGCCGACGAGAGAGGAACGTTTCGCATGGGCCGCTTCAGGCCACCTGAAACCGACGCGATGTACCGGCACATTCAGATCAAGGGTAGCAATGTGAGCATTGCCATTGGCACGCTTCCCTCCGGCCATCAGACAGAACAGGCAGATTTGGATCTTTCGGTTGATGGAAACACCATGGCGGGGTTACTCAAGGAAATAGAGGTTGACCTGCCGCCCACGAATTGGATATTGCGCCGGGTGAAATCACCGTGAGCCTATGGTCTGCTCTCGCCTGTCGCTGGGATGTGTTAGAGCATTTCGCTGAACCGTCGGATTCCCTCCCGAATTTCCCTTTC
>DATDGH010000663.1:0-5008 GCA_036522215.1 Candidatus Angelobacter sp.
CGGGAATCAGCTCAACGAAGAACCCGTAGATGGAATTCGCGAGGATTTTGAGCCAGTAGTAGAGCTTCTTATCACCTTTGTTGAGTTTTCGTTGTTCGATGATTTTGCCGAACAGATCATCCGTGTATGGATTGATTTCCACCATGCTTCCGCGCAACTTGACGCTTTTCATGCCCGCTTGTTTGCCATGGGACACGATGCGAATGGCTCGGAGGATGCGCGGTGGTTTTCGCGTGCGAATGGCCGACGCGATTACGTCACAACCTGCAAACCAGAGCGGGGTATCGGAGGTTAGGTAGTTGTTGCCGATGTTCTGGGTAACACCGTCGTAAACGGTGCGCACGGGCAAGATATCGTTATCGGGCTGCACGAGTGCAAAGAAGTTGAATTGCTTCCACAACGTTGGACCGAAGCAACGATCCAGTGAGATCTCTTTCAACAGCCGACGAACCCCTGCCGTATCGTCCTTGAACGTTATGCGTGCGGCTGTGAGGATGTCGAACAGACCCGACAATACGCAGCATGTAGGGTATTCGCTCGTGAAATCCACGGGAACGACGGGCACCTCTGTGCAACGGATGCGCGTCTCCGAGCGCCCGCCGTAGTATGTCTGCATGGCGATGCCAGAGTGTTTTGGTGAAACCTTGAATTTCTCGGCTGGCCTGATGATGCCCATGGCGTCGAGGTAACTTTTCGCCACGCTCGCGGGGGAATACGCGTGACAGGGATTCAAGTTGATTGGGTGTTTATCGCATTCCTCTTTCAGTCCATTCAGCGCGTCCATGGTGCAACGCCCGTCTTGTCGTGCATATTCAATTTCCTCGACGGTCACCTCCCCTGATGGCTCGTGATCGATCTTTTGATGTTCGGTGTGCAATTCTTCGCAGAGCCGTTTCAGCGAATACGAACGGTTGAACAACGCCCACGCAAGTGTTCTCAAATCCAAGAAGTGTGATTTGCCTTTCTCCTTCCATTTTTGGGTTTCCAAGGTTTGGCCAACCGAATAAAAGCCTTCTTGCTGTCGATAGGTGCTATCAAAATGCGTGGTATGTTGCTGTTCTCAACCCCGTTTGAGTACTGCGACATGGTGAGGGACCATTCGTTGTGTCCCCCACGACTCCACGTCAACGCGAGGCGTGCGAGGTCGAACGGCAGGTTTAGCCCACAGATCAACGCACCATGGCGTTTGATCGCAGGCCAAAACACTTTCTTCATGAAGTCGGAACGCGAGTACAGCGGGAACTCAGGTGGAAATGACTTAACGTCCGATACCGCCGTGCGCGCATAGTTCTGCAAGACCGCGCGATCCTTTGCGGGTAGATCATCGGCATAGAACAGACCTTCTCTGGTTACGACGTATTTCGTGTTTTTCAGTTCGCACACGCGGAAGACGCCGAACGTGAGCGACTGGTCGGCTGTAATTCGTGTCTCGGTATCGAATATCAGGGCCTGCGGCGGCCACTTAACGTCATCGTGGGAGCGACGTTTGTGATCGTCATCCGTTTTGCCGTTGGCTGGTACTGCATACGCCCGCACGAAAATGTCATGGTGTTCTGGCATTGCGTTGTTCCTCCGATTGATGTTTGATGTACTGCTCCATCGACTCAACGACCATCCACATGCCGACGAGTTGCGCTTTCAACGCCTGAATCTGCGCCAGGAGCCTGTTCTTCTGTTTGCTAAAATCGACGCCCGCACGTCGACAGTTGGCGTGGAACTTCTTGTGATCCGGACGACAGAATGGGGTCCATAGCCAAGCCACGTGTTTTCGCCCTCCAAGGTGGTTGTCTTCCAGCTGCTGCAAACTCCCGCAGAAACACTCCTCCGGGCAATCGGGACAACGCTTCTGCGCTCGTTTCGGTTTCACGCGGCACCGCCGGACAATGAGCGATAGATGTGGTACGGGAGTTGGTCTTTCCGAGCTTGCTCAATCAGGATTTTGGGGTCCGTTACGAGTTCTACTCCTGCGATTTTCCGCCCGCGCCACTTGTCCATAACGTGCCGATCGCCGCGCAGCAAACGGTTGATATCGGCCTTGTAGGCTGCGGCCCTGCTCGCTGCCTTTGGTCCGCGAACATTGATGTCTTGCGGTTGGCCATCGTGCCCCGGAATCTGCAAATAGCGAACGAGACGGTCAGTCTTGGTTGCATGGATACGTCCGCCTGGGCGGTCCTGCACGAGGGCTGAACCGACGTAGCGTTTGACCGTTCGCGCAGTGACGCCGTTCTCACGGGCTGCTTTCGAGAGAGTGTCGCCATGCCGCATAGCCCAGAGCGCTTTAAGAGCTCGTTCCCGAGCAAGGTTGCTAGGCGCTTGGGAAAGATGTCGCCTTGGCTGTCGATGCCTTTTATAAGTCTTGGACCGCGCCATATCACTGCCCTTTTCTGGCGCAGTCTCGCATGCCATTTTTCGCGCTGTGGAAGCACCCCAAACATTTTGGTGCGATAGCGGGTGATTGCCAGAATTGCGCTAGACTTTTGGTGCGATATGCGTTGCTGCTACCCCACCTAGCGACCTGGATTAATAGGGGTGCGGTTTGACTTGACAGTTTTCTGGAAGATGGCAAAAAAGAGGAAAAAACCACCGAGGAAAAGTACGGTCAAACTCGGGAGACCCGAAGAGCTCAAAATTGAGGACCTCCCGCGTAGATTCAGGGATATGAAATTGTTCCTTGAAAACTACTGGGGGCGTGTCGGACTCGGGCTACGAAAGGCGCGAAAACCTGACGACGTGACATCCGTTCTGAAGTTAGTACAAGGAATTGAATGCATGCCGTCTTTTCGAGGGCACGCAGCGTGCTTGATTGCGCCGAATGCAATTGAAACGACTTCAAATGAAATGCGGGCGACTAGGCGGATGATCAAGGCTGTGGAATCCTCGGAGCAGAAATGTCGGGCTGCCTATCACGAAGCGACTCCGAAAGCCCAACAGGCCGCCGCTGCGTTCCAGCAAGTGATTTCACAATTTGGTGAAGCACTCGATTGTTTTGAATTCTTCTTCGTGGTTTGCCTTATCGCACGTGTCCTGAGGGTGGAGGAATTGAATTTGGAAGTTCCGAAATTGTCGGATGCAATGCTCACCGCCCAAAAAGCCAAAAAGGAGGTGGTTGACAGGTTGAATGCTCAGGAGGCATGGTTCGCTCGCAATGAAATCGTAGAGTTCGCAAAGAATCGCAGGCACAGTAAAAGCCTGTTGAACTTCGCACGGGTGATGGCGGGACTTCCCGAGTGGGGATGGTTTCATTCTCGCCGTACTTGCGAGACTCTGGTGGACGACAGCGAGCAAGCAGCAACTCCTTATCAACTTTTCAACCTTCTCGACCATGTGATTCGAAAAACAAAGCCTCTCAGGCTGTCGAGAGTCGAAAACAACGTTCGACGAGAACTGTTAAGTTCGGGTGTGGGTCTCTTTCTCAGAGAGTATGTCCGACCTCAGTGGGATTATTTGGAGGAAGCAATTCGCTTTTGCGGAGGAAAGAATTTCAAAAGATCTGAATTGGCATTCAAAATGATGGATCGATTTCGGTGCTGATCTAATTCTGTGTTGCTGATTCATGTTGCTACATTTAATTGTGGTTCTGCTTTTTAGACACTACGTTGCTCTTGTTGTTGGTGATCGCCGGAGAAATTTTCTAAGGGACAGTCCTCGCCAGCAAGTTTTCTCTTCTCAAAGACCTTTATTGAAAAATTAAGGTCTTCTATTTTTTTTCGGGCGTCACGAATCAACGCATCCCAGCCCAACAAAGCGACATCCGTCTTACGATTTTCATTGACAGGAACAGACTGTAGTCTCATAATTATCCTCGCTATGGGTTCACAACCGCCTACAATTGACTACTACGAACTCTTCGCTTCCCTGATCTTGCGATGCACAAACCTTACATTGCAGCGAGACCAGCTCGATCTTGAGCTTTCCAAGCTCAGGCAGCTCATAGTTGCCACCTACCCACTTCTGCCCGAAGACAAGCAGAGGCTCTTTCAAACTGAGGTTGAGGCCATGGATGAAGAAAACGGCCTCGGACTTATGGAAGCAGTAAAACTCGTGTTCTCGGCCCACAAAGGACAATGGCTGACCGTCTCCACTGTGCGCGATTACCTCGAAGGAATTGGGTTTGATTTTCGAAGTTATCGCGCCAATCCATTGGCTTCGATTGCCACTACGCTGAAGAGATTGGTTCCGAGTGTTCTTGAAACAACGAATACGGGAAGCGGTGCGGTCTACCGCCGCAAACTGACGCTTGGAGACAGCATCGCAGGATGGACGGACGACGCAAGTCAGCCCGCTATGCCGCTCACCCCAGGCGAAGCGAAGCGGCGCATGGAAGAGCACTTGCACAAAATCGGTATCGACCAGAGGCCTAATTCTGCTTACGAATCTGGCATGAGGGGAACCGAAAGACCGAAGAAATGACTTTAGGTGTTCAATCCACACGAAGGGAGAACGACAGTGATTCGAGGACCGACAAACGTAGCGTAATGGCTGGGCATTCAAAGGCGCGAACCTTTGAATGCCCGTTCTGTGGGGGCGTAGCTCAACGGGACAGAGCAGCCGATTACTAATCGGCAGGTTGAAGGTCCAAATCCTTCCGCCCTCACCACACATAAGCGCCCCGCTCTCAGCGCGAACTGAGAAACGGGGCTGTTCAGCACGCGGGTCTAGCCGCAATGCCGAGCCAAAGCAATCATCGGCGTGACCTGCGAGAAAGTCAAGGTCGCCGTGACCTGCCTGAAGTGCCAGCACCCAGAATGCAAAAGGTTTGGTTACTTCGGTAAGCGCCGCATCCAGCGTTGGCGCTGCCAATCCTGCAAAGCTACTTTCTCGGAGCCTGTCGAAAGGCTCGAATCCCACTACACCGATCTGGACACGGCTGCCCGCGTTCTCGAACTGATGATGGAAGGAATGAGCGTGCGTGCGATCTCCCGACTGACGGGATTCCACATCGCAACTATTCTTGACCTGATGGTGACTGCGGGAAACAAATGCCAGCGATTGCTCGACGGCTTGGTTC
>DATDGH010000664.1:0-1941 GCA_036522215.1 Candidatus Angelobacter sp.
GTAGAACCCGCTACCCGCACCTAGTCGGTCAACTACAAGGTTTTCCGGAATGACAGCCAGCGCCAACGGCGCTTAGGCTCTAAGGAGAATGGAAAGGATGAATTAGCATGAAAATAGATAGGTTTGTGAAATCGATCCTGAAGTCAATGGTTTACATCATGGACCAGACAGCCGACAGGGTGGATCGGGTATCGGATCGAGCATCGGAGTTCGCCGAGAACACGCGGAGCGTGATCTATCCGAGCGAAGGACAGACCCTTCGGAATGTTGTGAGCTTCGCCGCCGGAATAGGCGTAGGAGTTGCAGCCGGTCTATTGCTTGCGCCATCGAGCGGTGCGAAACTGCGCAGTACCATCAGCGACAAGGTACAAACCATTGGCGACAGAGTAAGGGGACGCGGCGAAGAGTACGCAACGGGTACTGACATCCGCTAGCTTCTCTGGAGTGACATAATGTATAAAATGGGCCGGATCAGGTTTCCGGCTCTTTTAGTTTTCCCGTTCAAATCCAACCGGAAGGAGCTTCATGAATCCACGAAACTGCATTCTCGCAGCTTCTTTGCTGCTCGCCCTGATGAGCAGCAGCATTGCTTTACCGCAAGATACGCAGAGCCCGAAGCAGGATATGAAGGATGCGGGACAATCCATCAAAAACGCCGCGAAGGATATTGGGCGCGCAACCAAGAAGACCGCCAAGAAAACGGAACATAAGGTAAAGCACGGGACGAAGAAAGCAGTTAACAGGTCGGCGGAAAAGACGCGACAAACTGCGAAAAAAGTCGAAGACAAGACGGACTCAAAGTAGATCGCATCAACCAATCAGCCCTCGCCGAGTACCCCAGTTCGTCAACGTATTTAAAGGCAACATGAGCATTGTGGGACCGCGGCCTGAACGGCCGCATTTTGTCGAGAAGTTCCTGGACGAGTTTGACAGGTACAACCTCCGCCACACTTTCAAGGCCGGAATCACTGGGCGGGCACAGGTCAACGGCTGGCGGGGAGACACATCGATCGCCAAGCGAGTGGAGTACGACCTATATTACCTCCGCAACTTGAGTCTTACATGCGATCTACAGATCATCACGCGGACATGCTTGCGGCTGTTCCACCGCAAGAACGCGTACTGAGTTACTCGGGAGTTCGCTCCGTGAGGCAAACCTTGTGTTATAGGAACGCCGTCAGGCTTGCACACAGAGCTGCCGTTGCCGTCCCAAGTTGTCGATCTCCAGTTCGACGATATCTCCCACTTTCAGATACCGAGGGGGCTTCATCCCGAGGCCTACGCCCGGCGGAGTCCCTGTCGAGATCAGATCTCCGGGCTCTAGAGTCATGAACTGCGAAATGTAATGGATGAGGTAGGCAGGTCCAAATATCATCGTTCCGGTGTTGCCATTCTGACGAAGTTCACCATTGACCCATAACTTCATCCCGAGTTTCATCTCGCTCGGAACCTCGTCGGGAGTGGCCAGCAAGGGGCCCAGAGGGTTAAACGTGTCACAGCTCTTTCCTTTGCTCCATTGGCCGCCGCGCTCCAATTGAAATTCCCGCTCGGAAACATCATGAGAAATGCAGTAACCAGCGATACATTTCGCGGCCTCATCGACTGACTCTAGATATCTCGCTTTCCTTCCGAGGACTACTCCCAGTTCAATTTCCCAGTCGGTCTTTTTGCTGCGTCGTGGGATCAGAAGCTCATCGTTCGGGCCAACGACTGTGTTCGTGGCTTTGAGAAACAGGATCGGTTCCTTCGGAATCTCCATCCCAGATTCATCCGCGTGGTCGTGAAAGTTCAACCCAATGCATACAATTTTACCGGGACGAGCAATCGGTGCGGCCCACCGCGTCGAGTGCGGCACCTTTCGGAACGACACTAGCGATCGCGTACCGAGTAGAACGCGTAACGACTCGAGTCCGGCGGAGGAGAAGAACGCGCTATCCCAAT
>DATDGH010000665.1:0-2399 GCA_036522215.1 Candidatus Angelobacter sp.
AATGCATGTTCGACTGACGAGGGCTTTGGTCCTCCTTTTGGCACTGGCTCTGGTTGGGTTGGGCTGTGGTAAACCAGGAGCCGAGTACTTGGGAAAATGGCAAAACACGAAGAACAAAAATGATCAATTCGAGATTGTCCGGAATGGTGACAATTTCCTGGTGACAAAGAGTTCCAAGAGTGGGCACGGCAAGCCCACTACCCTGTCATGTGTGTTGAGGGACGGAATTCTCCAATCCACGGGTGGGTTCGGGACCGCCACCTTGACATACGTAAAAGCCACTGACCGGCTTACAACACCGGGCTTCCTTGGCGGCAATCTCGAATATGAACGTGTGAAGTAGCGCTTGTCCCGATCTGGGGCGTCCGCAAACGTACCAAGGAGGATTTTTAATGAGTCAATGGATAGCGGCTGTGCCGAAATCCAATGGCCTTTATTTTTACCGACCCGGCCCCGGGATGACGACCGCTATGGTTGAGCGCACAGCTGCAGGGTTTCTGTTTCACGGCCTTGAGCGAGTCGTGCCGCCCGCAGACATGGTTGGAGAATTTTGGTCTGATCCGATACCACCTCCTCAAACTGGTTCTTGATCCGCAATAGCTAATAAAGCGATACGGCGATACGGGGCCTCCGCCCGCATCCGCGTTGTTTTGAAAGTCCTTCCAACTCACAAATCCACCGACCAATTCTATTTAGTTGAGCGCGTCCACACGGTTTTTGGAGGCCATAGGGATGAATCAACGTTGGAGCCATGGTCGCACACTTTACCGCCCGGCAGATGAGGTGATCAACACTTTAGAGTATGAAGTCGCCACAATCGCTGGCGATGCCGAAGCCAAAAAGTTTGTCGCGACGCATCACTATTCTGGGAGTTATCCCGCAGCGCGATACCGCTTCGGGCTGTATCACAAGGGCGGTTTGGTGGGAGTGTCCGTATTCAGCGTGCCCTGTAATGAAAAGGCGCTGACCAAATTGTTTCCATTCTCTGCGGACCTTTCTGCGGACCTGGGCCGGTTCGTCCTTCTGGACCAGGTGCCAGCGAACGGTGAAAGCTGGTTTCTTGGACGGTGCTTCGCTGCGCTTCGGAAAGTAGGTCTTGCGGGAATCATCAGTTACAGCGACCCGATGCCAAGGCGCAGCATTCGCGGTGAAATGGTATTCAAAGGCCATATCGGAACCATCTACCAAGCCTTTAACGGGATCTACGTCGGAAGAAGTACCGCCCGGACAATCCATCTGCTGCCGGATGGTTCGGTTTTTAGTCCGCGGGCAATTCAGAAGATTCGAGGCCAGGAACGCGGCTGGAAGTATGCAGCTGGAATTCTCCAGCGTTTCGGCGCAGACAATACGGATGATGATCCGGTCAGCTGGCTTGATCGCTGGATGCCAATCTTAACCCGGAAGGTTCACCACCCGGGAAACCACAAGTACGCGTGGGCATTGAATGATGCGGCACGACGGACGATGCCGCCTCCGCTCCCTTTTCCAAAGTTCGACCCGTTATTCCAGCATCATCGTTCTCAGGCTAGTCCGTTCCATACGTCCTAGTAGTACTCACCGTACTGCATGAGCCCTGCGGTCCTCGATCCATCTGATCAATCCAAATCTTCTTCCGGTTATGTCCAACGGCCTCGGTGTGGAATCAGTAGCTATCCTCCTGAGATGGCTCGAAGAACCAACGAGCAGAGATTTCCCACTCGACCAGCTGACGGTCATCACTGCCATGACCGGGAAAGAGTGGCCCGATACCCGTCAAGACTTCGAGGAACACGTTCTTCCGCGCTTCCGAGGGCGTGGAATTCGGTTCGTGCAAGTAGCTCGCGCAGGCCACTTGGAGCGAGATGGAATCGTGGTTCTAGACGATTCACGAAACCCAGAAAGGCTGTACATCGAAGGGGCCTACACCTTGACGCAGGAATTGATGACGGCTGGCACGGTTCCTCAATATGGGGCCGAGCACAGGTGTTCCCTCAAGTTCAAAGCATTTGTCATCGAAACCTGGTTGCGCAAAAACCTACCACCATCCCTTCGACACAGCTTTGGCTACAACGCCGATGAACTCGATCGGATTGCGAAAAGCGACGCTGCAATCGCCCGGGTGACATTCGGATTCAACAGCGAAGAACAGGAGCGGGTGGTAAGGGGAAAGAAATACGACGGACACATCCGTATCGGCCACTACCCGCTACCGGAGTGGGGATGGAACCGCCAACGGTGCTTGGATTACATTCTTGAAATTACTGGTGTTCGTTGGAAGAAGTCAGCCTGCGTCTATTGCCCGTTCGCCAGAATTACCGCGGACCTGATCGCCAGGCAGAAAGCATTTCCCGCTGAGGTTGCCGATTCCATGCTTCTCGAGCGCCTGTCCCTGGCCATGAATCCCCGAGGCCAGCTCTATA
>DATDGH010000666.1:0-10893 GCA_036522215.1 Candidatus Angelobacter sp.
TATCAAGAAAAGCCTGTATTTACAAGGGTTTGGTGAATGCGCTGTGTTGGTTCGGTGAGGTCTCGCGAGGGTCTGCGAAGGTCGATAAGTCACGTATTGGTCACGTTTACGTTTGTCTTCGATTACTGCGCTACGTGTTTGGAGGGTGTTTCAAAAATTAATGTTCGATTCGCCAAAATAAGAACGCTCTTCGTTCGTCAACTAATACAGCCAAGCAGGCAAACGAATGCGACCGGAAGAGATTAAAGTCGTGAAAACTGGCCGTGCAGGCTCCCTCAGTACTGGCGCAAGACTATGAGCAACAATAGCGAAACAGAGCCCAAAGGTGGCCCACTACCGGGCTTGCTCAGACCCCCGATTGTCTTTCTGTCTGCGATTCTGTTGGGGATCGCGCTGAACCGGGCCTGGTCACTCCCTTTCACGCCGTCGACTCTTAGATTGCTCGGGCCCCTTGTTACTCTTTGCGCCGTACTGCTCTTCCTGCTTTCCCTCCGAGAATTTCGTGCAGCTGGCACTTCTGTGCGGGGAACCGAGCGCAGCACTACGATCGTGCGAACCGGTCCCTACCGGTTCAGCCGCAATCCCATCTATTTGTCTTTCATCCTCCTCGTGGTCGGATTGTCAGTTTGGTTGAATGACTTTTGGTTGCTCGTAACGCTTGTTCCAGCTGTCGGCTTCATCTCGGCGGTTGTGATCCCACGAGAAGAACGGTTTCTCGGGCGCAACTTCCGCGACCAGTATTCGAGCTACAAAGCCACGGTCCGCCGTTGTCTGTAAGAACGCAATCATCGCGAGCTGCGAGTGATAGCTGGCGCTGGAAGGACTACCGGAGATTCATTGAGGACGATTCCTATTGGCTGCTCTACCACAACAACCGTTTCTATCGCATCTTTCCCAAACGCGCATTTCAGCAGCAGCAGGCTAGCGAATTCAACAGGCTGATTGCCAATCGTCTGGGCGTTCAGGAAGCATAACCGTCCTACTGAATGCTGACGCTAACCAACCCTGTGCTCTCCGCCTGTTCGTGCGCGTGATATGAAGATCGGACCAGGGGGCCGGACTCAACGTGGCGGAAGCCCATCTTAAGTGCTTCCTGCTTGATGAAAGCAAACTCGTCGGGAGTGTAGTAGCGGGTCATGGGCAGATGATCCTTTGACGGACGTAAATATTGTCCTACGGTGAGAATGTCCACCTTGCGCTGGGCAAGATCGCGAAACACCTGCAACAACTCGTCCATAGTTTCGCCGATGCCAACCATCACGCCTGTCTTTGAAACCATGTTGGGCACGAACCGTTTCACATTTTCCAGCAGCTTGAGTGTGCGTTCGTAGCGCGCACCCGATCGGACAGCGCGGTACAGCCGGGGGACGGTCTCGGTGTTGTGGTTCAGAATTTCCGGCTGGGCGTCCAACACAATTCTCAGGCAATCATCGTGTCCCTGGAAATCGGGAATCAGGACTTCCACCTGGCATCCTGGGGCCTGCAATCGAATCTGGAGGATGGTTTCAGCAAAAATTTTGGCGCCGCCTACATTATCGTCA
The DNA here is from genome assembly GCA_036522215.1 of Candidatus Angelobacter sp. Lineage (GTDB taxonomy): Bacteria > Acidobacteriota > Terriglobia > Terriglobales > Acidobacteriaceae > Angelobacter. The sequence goes on from DATDGH010000666.1 coordinate 1,542, forward strand.
TCGCGGTTTACGCTGGTCACAACGGCGTGCTTCAATTTCAGGGCGGCCACGGCCTCAGCTACGCGGCGAGGCTCATCCCAATCCAGAGGCTGAGGTTTGCCCTTGGGCACGGCGCAGAAGCCGCAGCGTCGGGTACAAAGATTTCCCAGGAGCATGAATGTGGCGGTGCCATGGTTCCAGCACTCGCCGATGTTCGGGCAGTGCGCTGACTCGCAGACGGTATGCAGTCCCAATGTGCGCGCCAGCTTTTTCAACTCGTGATAGCTCTCACCCATGGGCGCGCGCGCCTTCAACCACGGCGGTTTAGGCTGCGGAAGTCGCGGCGTCAGGTCGATCTGCACGAGTTCAACTGCGCTGGCCATGGGACTAATTGATATTGTATCTGGTTTATCAAAAATCGCTGTTTCTCGTGACGGAAGGGCGGGAAGCGCGCATCCGCGCAGGTTGTTGAAAAGAGGTGAGATCTTCGTTGCGGAATGAAGCGGCAATTCCTCTTTTGTTGCGAAACGCAGCTCCTAGCTAGCTCCTGGCTTCTAGCCGACGCGATGGTCCGCCGTGCGGCGCCATTTGGGGCTTCACGATGAAGAGGCGGTAGGGAGTTCACCGCGTTCTTTCATTTTGGCGCGAATCTGGGGCCAGTCGGCTGGAACAGGCGGGAGGTAACGTTCCCATGCGTCGAGGAAAGCTTCACGCAGGTAGCCTTTGAAGGTGGGCCCGGAACCTTTGTGCAGGTCGCGGCTAGTGATGCCGAAAGGGTGGAGAAGACCTCCGAGACGGCGGCCGGAGCGAGTGGACCAAGCACCCCAAGGGCGATGTTCGCGGGCAACGAGGGCGGCGAGCAGGTCGTGGGTTGAGAGATAGGAAGGATCCTCCCTTACGAAAAAGGTGGCGCGAAGGTCAGAGAGCAGTTCGATGGCCTGGCTACCCTCTGCAAGTTTCCAGGCAGCAGCGAGAGCGGCAGAGGCACGTTCCGGCCAGGGACCGCCAATAAGTCCGGCAATATGGAGGAGAGGCTCGGCGCAGTCTTGCTGGCGGGCACTGAGGCCGGCGGGAAGGCGAGCAGGGGCCTGGTAAGCAACTTTAGCCAACGTGGAGGCGTTGGCGGCAGCCCAGGATTCGACTGATCTGGCGAGACGAGTCGCGGATTCTGCGGCATGAGGAGTGAAACGAGCGATCAGGTCCGAGGTTTTTTTGCGGCGCAACACAATGGGAATGCAACGTGACGCCAGGGAGCGAGGCAGAGGCGCGTTACCGGTGAAGGCTTTCGGGCCGAAAACCGAATAGCGGTCAAGACCAGCGACGTAGTTGCAGGCTACGTGACAGCCGGAGTTCAGCAGAGCCAACACTTGCTGGCGCTCGGATGCAGCGAAGGAGTGATGGCAATCGTCCAGCAGGATAGTTTGCGGAGGCGAGGAACCGAGAGGCTTCCCTGGGAGAATGCGCCGGTCGGGTGTGAGCATATTGTCGACGATGGAACGCCAGTGGGCGCCAGTCGCGAACCAAGGCGAATGGGAAAGAGCCGAGAGCAACCGGAGGCACAGAGTTTTGGCCGATTCAGAGTCAGCCGAGCGGATGTGCAGGTAAGGAACGGAAGGAAAGTTTTCTGCGCACCAAGTTTGGACGATCCAAAGGGCAAGCAGAGTGTACTGGTGGTCGTCGCAAATAAGGTGTTGGCGCAGGAACTTTGTGACATTGTCGAGCATTTCGACCGGGTTGGTTGGCGGGTCGAGCAGCTTGGGTTGAACTGTTACAACGGGCTGGGTTTGGGCAGGACGTGGCGAGGGTTCTTTTTTGGGTTGAGGTTTGGAAGTTTTGTGGAAACTGGGCAGAAATTTGGAAAGTTTCATTGTTTGATCCTTTGGGAGTTTTGTAATTTCAGGAATTTTTCAAGATCGGGGACTCACGATCAGTGCATCGGGTTACGAGACATCTGAAGAAAAACGAAGAGAGCGCGCCTTCTCCACCCCACCACGCCAGAGTCGGGCGTGTTGGGGACCCCGAGGGGACCCCGGGGCTGAGCACCGTCTGTACGGTGGAAATTTGCGTTAGATCGACTTCTCAAGAGGAGGTTTGAACAGGCAACTCGCGCTGATCGGGGTCTATTCGCGTCGTACATGCCAGGGCCTGGTACGCCCTACGCATACACCTCTTCCCCGCATCACGCGAGCTCTCGCCCCGGCTCACTGTTGGGGTGGCTCAAGCGGCAGGTTCTCCGCGAGCACTGGCTGTCAATTCCAGTATCGCAGATCTGTATTATGTTGTCAAGTGATTTATAGGATATTTTAATGCTGTTGTAGGGGCGTGGCTTAGTGGGCCAGATGCGCCCCGCTCCAGACGAGCTGCACGCCGAGTAAGAGGGTCACCACAATGATGGCCGGTCTCAGCCGGCGCGAGGGAACTCTGGGCGCCAACGCGCATCCTGCAAGTACACCTGGTATGCCTCCGAGAAGCAAAGCTTTCAGCGCCGGGGCACTGACGGAACCCAATCCGAAGTGAAGCAGGGAGCCGGTTGCCGCCAGCACGATGCCAAAGACCAGATCGGTCCCGACGACTTTGGCGGCGGGCATATCGGAACAATTGAACAGCAGAATGGTTCCCAGGGCCCCTGCGCCCGCAGAAGAGAAGCCGGTCTCGACGCCTATTGGCAATGTGAGCCAGGGCAGCCATGCTGGAGCATCGGCCCGGGTTGACGGCCGGGCGTTGCGATAGATGAAGGTCAAGAGTGAAGAAACAATCAGGATGGCTCCTATGATGACCAGAATCACCGGATTCCAGCGCCGGGAGTTGAAGCTGGCCAGGAGGTAAGTTCCACACAAAAGGCCGGGAAGAGCTCCCAGCAGCATCAACCACAGATAGCGCAGATGAATATGCTTGCCTGCGACATAAAATGGCGCTGCAGTCAGACGCACAATGGTCGAAAACACCAGGGCAGTGCCTACCGCTTCTGCGCCGGATAGACCGGCAACGAGGACCAGCGCCGGAGTGGTGAAACTGCCTCCGCCAACTCCGGTGAGTCCCACCAATAACGCAACTGCAAATCCAATCAGAATCCGCATCAGTCAGCCCGCTGGGAGAAGGTGTGAATACCGCACTCCAATTTGAGTCCAGCCCACCGGCCAGACCGGGGTTCATTCACATTCGTGGGAAGCGCGGTACACGGCTCGCAACCAATGCTGGGATATCCCTGACTGTAAAGAGGAAGATACTCAATTTGGTTGTGGGCCATAGCTTCGGAAACGTGGCCCCAATTCCAATCGGCGAGCAGACTCACTTTGACCAATGACCTGCCGCTGGGAAGCTGATGCTGCTCCACCGGCTGCAGATTCTTCCGGGTGGGAGATTGTTCACGTCGCAAGCCGGTAAACCAGAGATCAAATCTCTCCAGCGCCGCCATGAGTGGTTCTACTTTTCTCAGGTGGCAGCATCGGCCAGGGTCACTGCGGTAGAGAATTCCGAAGGTGTTTTCCTGCTCGATCGTAGTCAGGCTGGGGAGGAGATTTACCAGATTCAATTTCCATGCCGTGGCCATGCGGTCGCGATAGGCGTAGGTCTCCTGGAAGTGATAGCCGGTATCCAGGAACAACACAGGAATGTCCGGGACGCGGCTGCGCAGCATGTGCAGCACCACCATGTCCTCGGCCTGGAAGCTGCAGGTTATGCACACCCGGCCGGGATATTCCGCGAGGATTCGATCCAGCAAGGTTTCTGCGTCAAGCTGTAGTTCTGCGCTCATGGTCGCTACTCCTTTCCGGGGCGTGCATCCACTCCAGCATCCTGGCGACGGCCTCGGCATCATTGGCGGGCAAATCGGCGTGGAAGACAAATTTTTCTCCATAGGCGGCGATCACCGCCTGCTTGAGGTCTATGTCATCGTGAGCCAGATGAAGGATGGCAGTGATGCCCATGCGCTGCAGCACGCTGGTCACGGCAATTAATTGCTCGGGGCCGAATTCCAGGCCTGACACCAATTGCACACGCCGGCCCTCTCCCTGGGCCAGATGCGTCAACTTCTCCGCGACCGATTGCCGGCCAACGATCCACAGAGCTGCTGCCGAACGTCGATTGGGGTGAGCGGGATGAGAGTTGGCGTGAGTTTCCGCCGCCGCTTCTATCATGCCGGCGGCCACGGTGGCGTTGGTGATGGGATCAATCAGAATGAAACTGCCCATGGTGCGATTCTTCCGGTAGGAATCGAAGAATAGAGGGAGCGTGGTTTCAATGTTCACCAGGGCGATATCGTTAGCATGAAGCGCATCAGTGGAACCATGGTCCAGGGTATTCATGTCCACGCGATGCAGAATTTTATGAATGCGGGCGCGGACCGTGCGCGTGGCGTGCTTCAGCAGGTAAAACTCACGCTGTGTACTCGACTCGGAACTCAACCAGACCAGATTGGAGTTCAGTCCGGTTGACGACTGTGGCACATTCTCCGTCCCAGTCAGCAGGTCGCCGCGGCCAAGATCAATTTCACTCTCCAGGGTGACAGTGATCGAGCTTCCTGGTCCCGCCTGATCCAGTTCGCCATCAAATGTGGTGATGGACTTGACGCGAGTCCGGATGCCGGAAGGGAAGGCAGTGACTGCGTCACCGCGTCGCAGAATGCCGGAAGAAATCCGGCCGGCAAAGCCACGAAAGCGGGAATCTGGCCGGATCACGCACTGGATTGGCAGTCTCAGAGGTGCACCAGCTTCGTGAGTTTCGACAGGAATAGTCTCCAGATGCTCTAACAGGGTGGAGCCGATAAACCAGGGCATTCGAGCACTGGGAGTAACTATGTTGTCACCTTTCAGGGCGCTGACCGGGGTGGCATAGACATGGGCGATTCCCAGCCTTCCTGCCAAGTCCTGGAAATCGCGCACGATCGCTTCAAAAACCTCTTCGCCGTAGTCGACCAGATCCATCTTGTTGATGGCGGCAATCACGTGACGAATCCCAAGAAGCGAGGCTATAGCCGTGTGCCTGCGGGATTGCGTCAGCAATCCTTTGGTTGCATCCACAAGGACGATGGCGGCATGGGCAGTTGAGGCTCCGGTTGCCATATTGCGGGTGTACTGCTCATGACCGGGGGTATCGGCAATGATGAATTTGCGCCGGGGAGTTGAGAAATAGCGGTACGCGACATCAATGGTGATGCCTTGCTCACGCTCTGCCCTCAAGCCGTCAGTGATGAGCGAAAGGTCAAGCGGGCCATCGGAGCGATTGATGCCGCTCCTGGCAATGGAGGCCAATTGATCCTCGTATACGGCCTTGCTGTCGTAGAGCAGGCGGCCGATCAGGGTGGACTTGCCATCGTCCACGCTGCCTGCGGTGGTGAAGCGCAGCAGCTCGGTTGGGCGCGGAACAGCGGAGATAAAAGGTGAGATGTGAGGTTCAACGGCGGCGAGAATCATTAGAAATATCCTTCCCGTTTCTTGGTTTCCATGGAGCTTTCTTCGTCGTGGTCAATGACCCGGTTTTCACGCTCAGATTTGCGGAACGCCAGCATCTCCTCGATGATCCGGGGCACAGTGTCAGCGTCCGATTGAATTGCGCCGGTACACGGGACACAGCCCAGAGACCGCATCCGGCACTTCACGGTTTGTACCTGTTCTCCCGGCAGCAGCCGCACGCCCGATTGCAGCAACAGAAGGGAATTTGCCCGTTGAACTACTTCGCGCTCTTTGGCGAAATAGAGTGGAACGATGGGAATGTTTTCTGCCTGAATGTAGAGCCAGATATCCAACTCCGTCCAGTTGGAGAGAGGAAAGATGCGGATGCTTTCACCCTTATTGTGACGGCTGTTATACAAATCCCATAGTTCGGGGCGCTGGTTTTTAGGGTCCCACTGCCCCTGGCTGTCGCGGAATGAGTAGACACGCTCCTTGGCGCGGGATTTTTCTTCATCGCGCCTGGCCCCGCCAAAGGCAGCATCAAACCCGCCGGCGGCAAGGGCATCCAGCAATGCCTGGGTTTTCAAAAGCCCGCAGCATTTCTGCGTGCCCAGAACATAAGGATTTGCGCCTTCCGCCAGGGCCTTGCGGTTGGTGTGAACAATCAGTTGTGCGCCCACATGCGCGGCATACCAATCGCGAAATTGAATCATTTCCGGAAACTTGTAGCTGGTATCAATGTGCAACAGAGGAAATGGAATCGTTCCGGGATAAAAGGCTTTTTGCGCCAGGCGCAGCATGACAGATGAGTCTTTTCCGATGGAATACAGCATTACCGGTCCGGCAAATTCTGCGGCGGCCTCGCGGATAATGAAAATGCTTTCCGCTTCCAGCTCTTGCAAATGGTCCATAGGATTCCCGTTTCGAATCTCCCCTAAAAACACAAAACCCGCCAACCTGGGTGCCTCCAGGCGGCGGGTGAACTTTTTCGCTATCGCTAAAAGACTATTTTAGAAACTCACGCCCCAGAGACACACGTTTGTATCGCAATACAACAGATACAACACGTGGTGTGGAGCAGCGAGTTCATGCTGAAAAATTATTTATACATCAAAACATTGCGGAGTGTCCAGCGAAAGCTCGATGCAGCCTGAGCATTACCTCAACATCGGCATACTCGAGAGCTACTGCAGTTGCCGAAGACCTGGTCGACCACCCGTTATGAGCCGCGCTGCCGCGCGTCTCAGAGCCGCAACCACCCCACCACGCGCAAAACCGGCGCGCGTCGGGGACCCCGCGATACTGTTCACTTAACGAGAGATTGAATCTTGCTGGTTAATAGGTAAGTCGCAAAAGCACGAATGGCGGTGTTACCCAATGATCCTCCTGGCTCCAGTATTGCCAACGGCTTGGGTGAACCGAAACTTGGGGCGGGGCAGCTCCCTCGGCCCTACGCCCGCGCTGAAGAGAACGCGCGTGCGCTTTACGGGCGCTTCGGGACAGCAGGGCGTCTAAGGTTAAGGAGTGCAACGACGAGGCCAGCATTCATGGCAGCAACCACCCTCTTTCCTTAACTGTCCCTCAGGGCCCCTGGCCCGCGAAAACTCATGAAAATCGGTCGCGGTTACGCGAACCAAGCGCGCGCCTTTCGGCGCGGAGACGGTGCTGAGCACCGTCTGTACGGATTAGATTTTGGATGTTTTTCGACCCTGAACGGTATTGGGGGACCCCGGAGGCATGCTACGTCTCTTACGCCACTGGTTCATGGCATTTGGGCTACAGCTTCGCTGTTTTTCTTTAGATCAGACTCCTCTCCTTCACTTCTAAATACCGGTTTACGAGAATAGTCGTTAGTTTTCCGGGATTGACTTCCAGGGTCAGGGCGCCTTTTTCGCGGACGCGAGTCAGGAGGGCTTCGCGGCGCTGGACGATCTCCTGCGCGGCTGCGCTCTCGTACATCTGATCTGCGGTCTCAGGATACTTTGTTGCCATCGCGCTCAGGTCGCGCTGGGCGATTACGGTAAAGAGCAGCAAGTGTTTGGAAAGAATCTGTGAGGCGCTCTCTATTACCTCCGGAGTCATGGAGGTATCGGCCAGATCGGTGATCCAGATGATGAGCGAGCGCTGTTTTTGCATCTGGAGCAACGAGGCGGCAGCTAACAGGTGGTCGGCTTCTGCGACTTCTTCGTGGGCGGCTGCCAGGCCCTCCATAATCACGCGCATGTGGGCCAGGCCGCGGCCCAGACCGATCCGCTGCTGAATCTTGCGGCCATAAACCAGCAGGCCTACGCGATCACCGGAATAGAGGGCGATCTGGGCCAGGGAAAGAGCTGCATTCGTGGCCAGGTCAAGCTTGCTCAGCGTGCCTACACGGGCTCGCAGGAGGCGTCCGGCATCGATCACCAGCCAGACTGCCTGGCTGCGCTCCACCTGAAACACCTTGGTGACGTGTTTTCCCCGGCGCGAAGTGGCGGTCCAGCAGATGTTGCGGAATTCGTCGCCCTCCACGTACTCGCGCAGACTCTCAAATTCGCGGCCCATGCCGCGCTGTCTTACCAGCCGTTTTTCCAGTTCGATCTGGCGGGCACGATGCAGATAAAAATTGTGACGCCGCGCTTCTTCCAGATCGGGGAAGATGCGGATGGTCTGCTCCAGATCAGCCCTGACCCATCGTTCGGCGAATCCAGCCACACTGTGGTAGCGAAAATAGAGTCCGCCCAGCCGGAGATCGCCGCGCTGGCGCGGCACAGCCGGATAAGACAGGGTGACTGTCCCCCGTGCCGGGACTTTAAAGTCCAGCAGCACCGGCTCGCGCATCGATTCAGGCACGTCATCCAGCAACCGCGTGCCCTCCAGATCAACCGTGCTCTGGTTCTCCACTCGCAGCAGAATGTCCACGGGATTGTTCAGGGAGGCAGCGCCGCTCCAGCTTCTCTCCACTTTCAGAAGCCCAGCGCGCGGGAGACGCAAAAGATCCATGATCCAGGCAATGACTGCGAACGCATCCCAGGCGGCCATGATCAGGAGAAAACGCGTGTTCCAGAATGCGGGAATGGCCCAGAGAATTCCTACGAACAGCAAAAAGAAAAAGCGGCGGCTGAAGGCAAAGCCAAAGCGTCCTGCCGGCCGGCAGATGGCGCTGACCGCTTCCGGAGCTAAGGCAGTACGTCGACTCATGCGCATTTATGGCCTGAAGTTGCTTAACGCACTTATTCTTAATGTCATTTTGGCACCGCGACCGAACCAATGACTTCGCCCAGGACCTGATCGGTCTCCTGCCCTTCAAGTTCAGCTTCGGGCCGCAGAATTACGCGATGACGCAGGACCGGCAGGGCCGCTGCCTTCACGTCATCGGGAATCAGATAATCCCGCTCCTCGGTGGCGGCGAGGCCTTTGGCCACCATCATCAGGCTGATGGCAGCACGGGGGCTGGCGCCGATGGAGAACGACGGCCAATCGCGCGTGCGCCGCACAATGTCCACGATGTATTGAAAAAGTGCGGGCTCAACTCTTATGCTCTTGACCTCCGCGCGCGCTTCTCCCAGCACTTCCGCGCCCAGTTGCTCAATTTTGGCTGCCGCCAGGTCATGGGGATCGAAGCCTTGATGGTGGTTTTTCAAAATAGTAACTTCCTGGTCCGCTTGCGGATAAGTCACAATCGTCTTCAATAGAAAACGGTCGAGCTGGGCTTCGGGCAGAGGATATGTTCCTTCAAACTCAATGGGATTCTGGGTAGCGAAAACGGTGAAGAACCCGGAAAGGGGATGGGTCTCGCCATCCAGGGTGATCTGCCTTTCTTCCATGGATTCCAACAGAGCAGCCTGGGTGCGAGGAGGCATGCGATTGATTTCGTCAGCCAGAAGAAAGTCAGTAAAAAGCGGCCCACGATGCAAGGTAAAGGTGCTGTCAGACAGATTGAAGACGTTACTGCCAATGATGTCCGCCGGCATAAGGTCTGAAGTGCATTGCACGCGCTTGAATTC
>DATDGH010000667.1:0-5948 GCA_036522215.1 Candidatus Angelobacter sp.
GTTCTGTCCCGGCTCAGTGTTGCTTCCTCAACATCATAATCACCGCGTGTAAGGGGGCTGAGCCCTCCACCATTGATGGATATCGAATAAAGATGATTATGGCCGTCGTGCTCAGAACAAAAAACAATGCGTGAACCGGCAAACTTGAATGACTCCCGGGCAAAGTGCGGCAACGAGCCGTTCATTTCCAGGTTACTGTGCCATACCTGGTGCGCCTCCCCGGTAGTCGCGTTCGCGAGCCAGATCGCCCAGGGTCGCGGCCGTACTGGAATCAGCGGCAGATGAGTTTCCATCCCCGCGACACGAAGAAATACAATTTGCGTTCCATCCGGCGACCATTGCGGAGCAAAATCCCGGTCGGCGCTGGGGGCAACATACCGGACCCGTTCCGGAGAAAAATCGTAGATAGCAATCAGGCTGTGATCACGGCGATCGGAGACGAAAACAATGTGTTTGCCGTCGGGCGACCACCGAGGCTCCCCTTCGTCGCCGCGCAGCTCGGTAATCTGCCGGGCAGGTTTGTCTCCTTTAACCGGCGCCAGCCACAGATGATGTTTTGTGGACCAAACTGCCCATTCGCCATCGGGCGAAATCTGGATGTCTTCGCAATCTTCATGTTCGCAGCCCATATCGCCCAGCAGCCGCGTCTTGCCGCTCTCTACATCGGCTGCCCACACCTGCTGCTTGGGTTCCTTGAGTTCACTGGTAGGATTGGCTACATGATTCTCCCTGGAGATCTCCGAGCCGCGCGCATACACCACACTCTTGCCATCAGCCGTCAGACCCAGGCTGACGATTTGCTGGCCATCATCGCCTTGATAGTGGGTCACCTGGCGGGCCTCGAATTTGGGCGCATCCGCCACCCAAACGTTGCGCTCGCCCCGTAGATCAAAGACCCAGGCTATGCGATTTGCGGCCGAGGCAGCCGTCAAGTCCGTAGGGAAGGGGGAACCCATAACCTGTTCGAGAGTGAAGCTCTGGGTCTGGGCCAGCGCTGACAAAGAGCAAAGAAGGCCAAAGCAAAGAAGCAGCCTGAGAGTTTTCATAAGCGCACAATGATACAAGCTGCTGGCTATTATCTTCTAGCCGTGGGCTGCTCTTTGCGCTGCCGTTGAATTCAGATCACCGGATCACGGCGATCACCAGATCACGGGCGATTCTTTGGTGTTACGGCGAAAGCCCGGTTCCCTGACTACACCTGTATGGGGTAAATTAGTACGGCAAATTCTTAGAAAGCCTCAAGAATTCAAATGCTTGGAGGGTATCAGACATGTCTCAGAATCGGATGACCGGCACGTCCTTGCTGGCGTTCGCTGGGTTGTTTTCTCTGGTGTTGTTTTATGCGGCGCCGGCCAGCGGCTATCAGGCGGGCCAGCCCCGGGAGACACCGGAGGAGATTCACCATATGCAGCATGGGATGGAGATGAATATTCCTAGCGGCGTCACGGATAAGTGCGCGCCCAAATTTACGTACGACGATGGCCCTCTCGGGCCCAGCCATTGGACTGGCGTTTGCACTACCGGCCGTGCCCAAGCGCCAGTGAACATTACGAAGACGGAAAAGATGTCGACACTAGCACCCCTACTTATGAACTATCAGCCCGTCGATCTGGACATGGTGAACGATTGCAATCGTTACCGCATCAAGGTCAGGTTTCCCTACAACCAGTGGCTCAAAGTCAACCGCAAGCCGTATCGCTTGAGCGAAATCGATTTTCATGAACCGGGCGAGGTTGCTGTCAACGGCAATCGTCCAGCCATGTCTCTGCAGTTTGTACATCTATCGCCCGAGGCGTCCTTCCTGGTGATTGAAGTCCCGGTGGTGCTGGGCAAGGAAAACCCTGTGATCAAAAAATTGTGGCAGCATATTCCAGCAGGCGGCAAAGAGCTCAAAGCAAGCAGCGTCAAGATCAATCCGATGGACTTGCTGCCTTCCGACCACGGCTTCTATTTCTTTCGCGGATCTTTGACCAATCCTGCCTGCAATGAAGGCGCCATGTGGTACGTGTTGAAGAACCCGATTGAGATGTCGCAAGCTCAAATCGCCCAGTACAAAAAGTACTATCACAACACCGCCAGGCCACTTCAGCCAATAGGTGAGCGCCCGATTGTGGAGAGTACGGTGCTCGAGAAAAAGGCCGAGAACAAGGTCCAGACCAAATAAGAAATGGCGTGATGAACTCCAAAACCGAACGGCATATGGCACTCTCCGGGAAGCAGACGCTCTTTCTCGCGCTCGCCCTTTTTCTTCTTGTTCTTCCATCGCCGGCCGCCGCCCAGGCGAACGCTCAGGCTTCTGGCCAGACCAGGCGCCAAACGGCAGTAGCGCTCTTTAATCAGGGCAAGCGGCTGGAAGCTCTGCCACTGTTTGAAGAACTGGTGCAAAAGAACCCGCAAGACCCCGAATTGCTGGTTGACCTGGCTGCGTGCCTCATTGATCATGCGGCAACGCTTACCGACCAGCAGGCGGTGGCCAGGGAACGCTTTCGCGCGCGCGATCTGGTTCAGAAAGGATGGGAACTGGGGAACACCAGTCCCCTGGCGGAGAACCTGCGCCAGCTTCTGGACGAACTGCCGGCCAATGGGACCATTCAATTCTCCGAGAATCCGGCGGTGGAGCAGGCCATGAATGCTGGTGAAGCCGCGTTTGCCCGACGCGATTTTGATGAGGCCATCAAGGACTATTCCAGGGCGCTGGAACTGGATCCGAGGTTCTACACCGCTGCTCTGTTCATCGGCAATACCTACGACAAGCAGAACCAGTTCCCCAAGGCGACAGAATGGTATGAGCGCGCAATCCAGCTCGATCCCAACATAGAGACTGCATACCGCTACTACGCCGATATGCTGGCCGAAGAAGGCGACATGGCTAAGGCCCGAACCATGCTGATTCATGCTGCCGTTGCCGAACCTTATAACAAAATTGTGTGGCGGGAAATTCGCGCCTGGGCAACCATCAATAAGACCGCATTCAATATTGTTTTTGTCGCCATTCCTGTGCCTCGGAAAGACGACACCGCCATCGGGAGCGGCACCAAATTGGCCCCTGAGCTCGCCAACGCCTGGCGGACATATTATTCGGTCAAGGACGAGTGGAAAAAAGGCGGCAAGTTCGACAAGCAGTTTCCTCAGGAAGGAGAGTATCGGCATTCTCTTGCGGAAGAATCCAATGCCTTGATGGCCACGGCCAGGATCCTCAAGAAACTTGAGGAAGATAAGAAGACTGCGCTACTGACCACGGATGATCCCACAGCCAGTCTGCTGTTGAAGCTGAATGACGCAAGGATGATCGACGCCTATGTGCTGTTCAGCCTGGGTGATGACGGTATCGCGAAGGATTACCTCGCTTACCGGGCAAAGAATCGCGACAAGCTGGAAGCCTACATGGACAAATTTGTGATGCCGAATATTAGCACTCAGCATTCAGCCGTCAGCACTCAGCCAAAGTAACATTCTGCCGCTCGCACCCAAGTGATCAGGGTCTTTCTTCCGATGACCTGACGATCGGGTCTCCGGCACGCCGGTTTTGGCGTGTTGGGGGTGGTGGTGACCCGCTGACCCGATCGCAACACGAATACAATTTCGAGCATTGCAACCGGGCTTTGAGTAACCAATAAAAAGGCCTCAGGGTCTCCCCTGAGGCCGGTTTTGTTTCAAAGCAGAACGTCTAGTGCAGTGATTGCACGACTCGTTCAATGGCCATCATTCCCCGATCTTCATGTCCGAGGATGTGGCAGTGGAAGACGAAGTCGCCGATATCCGGTCCGCGGAAGTCCATCTTGGCGTCCACCTGCGGATACGGGATCACTGGGTTGCCATTCGCATCCACACAAGCCGGTGGCTGGGGAGGACTCGCTGGTGGCGGACCGCCGCAGAATGGTACCTCAACCATGTCTGCAAACTGACCAGTGATGGCCGGCGCCTGCTGGCCGTTGCCCGGGAAGGTCGGGTCGCCGTTTTTCTCGAAGTTGAGTTGGGCCTCCACCTTGAAGTGAATTTGGTGCTGGTGCAGTTCGTGGTTTTCTCTGGCGTGATTCTGGATATGCCAAAGCTCCACGGTCCCCTGCGTCGTAACAATGGCGGGAGGGTTGTTGTTGTCAAACTTTACGTCAATCTGAGGTGGTCCAGAGGCGACGCACCTGGGGTCTGATGCCGGTGCGCAACTGGCTGTGCTCATGAAGAACGTAGATCCGTCCTCCACCTCCTCAAAGAACACCACGCGCTCGATGGCGGCGGGCAAGTCCTCGATCCCACTAAACCGCTGCTGGGTAGTGCTCAGGCCGGTAAAAGCAGGTATCCTCTCGCGCGCCTCGGCAGAAGTCCCGGTGCTAACCGTCCGCACCCCCGCATCATCCTCTATTTCCTCGACCCTCTGTATCTTCAACAGCGGCCGGGCAGGGAGATCATCACCCTGCGGTCCGGAGTAGATGATCTGAGTAACCAACTGCGCGGTATGCACTGTGAACGATGGAGAGGGGACAATGATTTCCACGCGCGCCGCCGGTGCAATCCGGTAGTGCATTACGGGAATAGTTGCAGGGGGCTGACGGCCCTCCTGGGAGTTGACCGGAACTGCGTCAATCCCCACTACCTGGAAGGTCTGGTTTACGCCGTCAAACTGCACCGCCAGGTCCAGCGGGGCATCCGACGTGCAGTTGCAGATTCGCCAGAATTGCTGGTGGTTATCCATCTGGATGACCGCGGGGGTATAACTTACGGTCGGAGGGGTCGTATTCGGGTTGGTGACAGTGCTATTAATAGAGACAAAATTCACGGTAAGGTCGTTCTGCGGGATTCCTTGCGTCCCAGGACTGCTCTCACCCTGGGGCACGCTGAGCTGCTGATCGCGGATCATGATGACCCGCTGCAGCAACCCGGAAACCGCGGGCTGCACGTTCTGGATTCCATCCACAATCAACGCTCCCGCCGCACCGCCCTGCACCGCGACTTCAGCCAAGCCGTGGACGTGCGGGTGGTACCAATAGAGGCCTGGAGGCTCGTTGGTTGGGAATGTCACATTGTATTGGAAGGTGTTGCCGGGATTCACCAGGGTCTTGACCACGTTGTCACCATGGCACTGTGGAGTAGTGTTGGTGCCGTGGTAGTGAATGTTCATCGATCCGCCGCTCATGTTGAAGCCGGCGCCATTCGCCGTTGGGCCTTGCGCTTCCCAGATGGTATCGCCGCAGGTGGGGGCGTTGAACACCTCATCTCCATTCGGAGGTGGGGCTGGTGGGGGATTCTCATTGTCTGTCGCGTCGTTGAAGGGAGTGTTGTTGGTTACGGTGACGTTCAGAGTGTCGCCCGGATTTACGTGCAGGGTTGGATTCTGCAGCCCGTTGGGCGTCATAAAGCAAAAAAGTTGGCGGCCTACTAAGTCCGTGGTTGTCTGGTAGGAAAACTGTACGTTCAGCACGCCATTGTGACTGTACAGAGCAGGGGGCTGGTGAATAACGCTGCCCGAAGTAGTGGGGCGTTGACATGGGTTGGGAACGGGTGCGACAGGCGTCTGGGCGAGGGCACATACTGACCACATTGCCAGGATTGTTGCGCCTATCACGATGCGAACAACATTGCGTCGGCAGCTACTCATTTGAAAAACGCTCCTTCGTCAGATCAAGTTGCAAAGAATTTTGATTGCTGCTGGTGGGGTGAGAAATTTATTCCTGCTCTGACAGCATCCCTTCTCACCGGTTCGCTTGCATAGTTATTTCTGGGATGGAGAAGCGCGGCTTCCACTTAGGGAACCCCGCTCTCATCCATCCCCGCAAATGCCCCACCCGGAATTTTGGGGCAAAAGAGCGCCAACTTTAACGCCGGAAGCAGGAGCAGAAGCAACAATGTGATATTCGTTACAAAAAGCGGAAGCCTATGTCTTTTAAAAGGTGCCTTAGCTGGCTTGCATTAATAAATTATAGCTATTTTCAGAGATTTACTTTACATAATAA
>DATDGH010000668.1:0-9005 GCA_036522215.1 Candidatus Angelobacter sp.
AAAGTCATTGATCTGATTCAGCCGTTCGTGAAAGGTGGCAAGATTGGATTGTTCGGCGGTGCGGGTGTAGGCAAGACCGTCATCATTCAGGAATTGATCAACAATGTGGCCAAGCAGCATGGCGGCTACTCTGTCTTTGCCGGGGTAGGTGAACGGACCCGTGAAGGCAATGACCTGTGGCTGGAGATGACGGAATCGGAAGTGATCAAGCCCGGCGTTCCTGAAGAATCAAAGGCAGCGCTGATCTACGGCCAGATGACGGAGCCTCCAGGAGCGCGCTTGCGTGTGGCATTGACAGGCCTCACTGTGGCCGAATACTTCCGTGATGAAGAAGGCGCGGACACGCTGCTGTTCATTGACAATATCTTTCGCTTTACCCAGGCAGGATCTGAAGTTTCCGCGCTGCTGGGCCGCATGCCCTCGGCCGTAGGATACCAGCCGAATCTGGCCACTGAGATGGGCGAGCTTCAGGAAAGAATTACCTCAACCAAGCGCGGCTCAGTCACATCAGTGCAGGCGATCTACGTACCCGCTGACGATCTTACAGACCCCGCTCCAGCCACCACGTTTGCTCACCTGGACGCCACCACGGTGCTTTCCCGCGCCTTGACTGAGATCGGAATTTACCCGGCAGTGGATCCTCTGGCCTCGACTTCGCGCATCCTCGATCCGAGGATTGTGGGCCAGGAGCATTACGATGTGGCGCAGGGCGTGAAGCGGATCCTGCAGCGCTATAAAGACCTTCAGGACATCATTGCCATTCTGGGCATTGAAGAATTAAGCGAGGATGACAGGATCACCGTATCTCGCGCACGCAAGGTGCAGAAGTTCCTGTCGCAACCTTTCTTTGTGGCTTCGCAATTCACCGGACGCGAAGGCAAATACATGAAAATCCAGGATACGGTTCGCAGCTTCAAGGAAATTATTGATGGCAAGCACGACGATGTCCCCGAACAGGCTTTCCACCTCAAAGGTGGCATCGATGAGGTGCTGCAGGAAGCGGAGAAGATGAAGGCCGGCACGGCGGCGTAGACCCAGGGAACAGGTTACAGGGAACAGTTAAGATAATCTGTGTGAACGAAGAGGTATTGGTTTTGATTTTTAAATTACCAAATTACCAAATTACTCAATTACCAAATTCTCGACAGGAACCATGCTGGTTGCGCCATAACGACACCAGAATTCTCGTAATCGCAGACACAACGACCTGATGGCAGAAACTTTCCAACTCGAGATTGTTACTCCCGAGCGGCTGTTGGTGAAGACCGCGGCTGAAGAGCTGGTAATACCCGGCATGTCAGGTTATCTGGGGGTACTGCCCGGACACGCGCCGCTGATCACGGAGCTCAAGGTGGGTGAGATTGCCTATCGCGCTGAAGGTCAGGTCAAGCGGCTGGCTGTGGCGTGGGGATTCGCAGAGGTCCTACCGGACAGGGTGACCATCCTGGCCGAAATCGCGGAGAAGGCGGAAGAGATTGATGTGGCTCGTGCCCAGGCGATGAAGAAACAAGCCGAAGAAGATCTGCGGAGGGCCGGCCCCGCAGGCAATCCTGAAGCTCAAGCTGCTCTGGAACGTGCCCAGGCCCGTCTGGACGTAGCCGCCAAGCTGAACTCGCAACTGGCGAATTTGATGCCGTAACAAAGCAGTCAAATCAGCGGGGTTCATGTGACGGTTTTTGCATCCACTCAAGCTCTTCTGCAAACTTTTTCTTCAGCTCTGCGGGATCTGTTCCTTGTGATTGCAAGGTGCGCAGGCTCAAGGCATCATGGCGCTTGGCCAGCCGGAGATTGTTTTCGTCACGCAGCAGATGGCAGTGAAAATACCTGGGCTCGGAATATTCCAATGCCCGAATCAGCAAGAGTTGCCGGGCAGTGCTTTTCAGCAGATCGGCGCCACGGACCACCTCGGTGACCTGCATGCCCTGGTCATCTGCCACTACAGCCAGGTGGTAGGCAGGAATGTCATCGCGCCGCCAGACCAGGAAGTCAGAAAAATCGCGGCCGGCAGTAAACTGTTGCGGACCGAAGCAGAGGTCACGAAACCTGATCTGCTCTCCATCTGGCACTGCAAATCTCCAACTGATCCCGGCAGGCGAGTCCCATTGCTTCGCCTCACTGATTTTTTCGCGGCAGGTTCCGGGATAAGGAATTTCGTCGTCATCTTCTTCATGAGGAGCCTGAAGCGCTCGTTCCAGATCCTTGCGCGAGCAGGAGCAGGGATAGATGAACCCACGGTTACGCAAGCGGCGCCAGCATTCCAGATAGATGTCGCGGCGCTCGCTTTGGGAATAGGGAGCGAATGGGCCGCCGACGTCCGGACCTTCATCCCAATCCAGCCCCAGCCAGCGCAGGTCCTCGAACATGGCTTGCACGAATTCCGGCTTGCACCGCTGGTAGTCCAGGTCTTCGTTGCGGAAAACCAGTTTGCCGCCAGCGGCACGTGCGCGCTGGTGCGCAATCCAAAAAGTGCGGGCGTGTCCCAGGTGCAGGTATCCGGTGGGAGAAGGCGCCAGCCGCCCGCGATATGAGTTCATTGAAAATAATCCAGCAGGCTTGTCGTCCTGTAGCTGCGCGGCTCGCGATCTTTATTTGGGCCTGAGTGCCACAAGGTCAGGCGGAGCCGCAGAGCCATCCGACTTCTTAAACGACGTTGTCACCTGCTTTGCGTCGGTGCCTCCGGCAAGATCAATTTTGTCTACTGTGTTTGTGCCGGCGACTCCTACCCAGACTGCATTGCCATCGGGCGTCATACCGCCGCTGAGGGCCTGCGTTCCACCGGCAGCCAGAGGGATTGCCGCTACGCTCGGCGAACCTCCGGGAACTGCGCTTAAGACGTTGGAGTTCCCGCCAGGAAGCACCACGATCCGCGATCCGTTGGTCGCAACTAAAAGCTGACGGGCAGTAAGTGCTCCAATGCCAAAATCCAGGAACTGGTTACTGTAGCTGACCGGGGGTTGGCAATTGGCGGGGCTAAGAACGAAGGGGAGTGTAGGGTTGGTGCTGAAGATAGATTTGACCGTGGCCGTTTCAACATCAATGCCGGTCGAATCCATAGCCACGATCACATCTGCGTTGGCTACAGGTTGTACGAGCTGAATGGTGCTGCTATGGGTTGGAGGATTGTTCGCGGTGGGCGACTGAGCGTTGTTGCATGTGCCGACCACCTCAAGACCGTTAGAAGTCGCGAGATAGACGTAGGCGTCCGATGGCAAAGCTGCAACATCTGAATGCGTCCCGGCGACATTAATCGTTTGTAAGCTCAGGACAGGCGAGAATACGTAGGCGTTGCCGGTGCCGGCGCCCGTGACGATGTAGTCCCGGAATCCATCATTATCAATGGCCGCCGCCACCGCGCCCTGAAGCACAAATGCCTGGGTTGTACTGGTTGACTGGTCAAATACCCACACACGCTGATTCGGCCCCGTGGGTTCAATCACATTTCCCTGTGGGTCCTTGGCCGCGTTAGAAACAACTACCTTGGTTCCATTCTGTGACACTGCCAATACCTTGCCGGTAATAGAAGGATCGACCACAGCCACGGTATTGGCCACAGGATCAAAGCGTACCAGCCCAGCAGGGGTCCCCAGATACGCCTGTGTCCCAGCGCTTCCAAAAACCAGCGAATTGGGTACACCGGGAAGGGTGAGCGCGGTCCCGGCGGTTGCCGTGCCGGTATCAATGGGAACAAGTGTCGGCGAAGTGCCGCTGGGAGGAGCAAAGGAGCTGGTGGCATACACGGTGCTGGAAGGGCTGGTTCCTGGCACGGTCACCTTAAAGAGGTTGCTATAGACAGGAAAAGGCTGATTGAATCCGCTGCCGCAGGTTGGGGGTGTGCACCCGGCAACAATCCCGCCGCCACCGAAGGAAGTAGCAGTCAAGGTGAGGGTGCTCAGGCTGGCGACAGCCGGATAATCACTCGTCACAATGGTGGGCACGCTGTTGGTCGTCACGCCCTTTTCATCCACCATGTCCGATTCCAGCGTGGCCGTCTGATTTTGCGTCATGGTCAGCGAGGTGGTGGGCGAACCTGCGGGATCGCCCTGAAGGTGCAGCCTGATCTCTATCGGCATGCAGGTCCTGAATTGCGAGTTAACGGGGCTGGAGCTGACGTTGGAAATGCTGGCAAAAATGCCGGTCAACCCCGGGTTCACAGCAGTGACCAAGCCGCTTACATCCACGGTGGCAACGGTGTTGTTGGTGGTGGCCCAGGTGACTGGACCTGCCGTACTGGTGATCTCGGCGGCATTCGGAGCGCATGCCCCGGCAGCAGCAGGTGGCGTCACAAGAGTAGAACACACGTGGGCGGTGAATTGTTTGGTCTGGGTGCTGGAGGTGCAGCCAAAAACCGGGTCGACGAAGACTGACGTCACTTTGGGATGTACAGTGATGACCGCTGGGCTGCTGGTGATGCCGTTCGCGGTGGCAGTAATGTTGGCTGTGCCGGTAAGAGGGACGCCTGCCGAACTGCCATTGCAAACGATAAAGCTGGCGTCCCAAACGCCAGCGCAAATCAGTGCGGACGAGGCTCCATTCGCGTTGGAGATGGTGGCAATGCTGGTGTTAGAAGAGTTGAAAGTAAAATTAGCGGTCTGCGCGGCGTTGGAGGAATCTTCGGCGGTTGCTGCAATTTGAATGACGTCGCCGGCATTCATGGAAATTGAGGTGGGGGAGAGAACTACCTGGGTGACCGTGCTGGTTTTGCTGCCACCTCCACACCCAGTCAAAAGAGCCATGAATGGCACAACGAATCCCGTAATGATGGCAAACCGCCTCATGCGACCTCCCCGCCGGGTTTTCGACCCTGGCGGATCAATTGAAGTTTGGTGAAGGTAAGATAAACATTGAGTGTAGTTTTTCGTGCAATATTGTTCAAGGCTGGAACCCGTATTCCCCACTCCAGACAAACCTCTCCCAGCATATTCCTTGCTCAGAACGTTGGAGCCACGCCGGACTTGCAAGATTTTTGATGGTGATTGCCTGGCAGAGAGAAGAAGAAAGAAGATTTTTGTGGTCACCTGTGTTGTAAACGGCAAGGAGAGGCGTTGCCGGGTTGACGAAGCAGGCCATGCTTGTTATATTTAAGATGTTCTGCGAGTGCAGGTTAGCTTGCTTTTGTGGCTGTAAGCTGTAAAGAAAGATTGCCCGAGGATTCCATCCGTTAGCAGGGCATACCTCGCTGAAACGATCTGCGCGACCTTCCCCACAGGAAGGGTATGCAGGTCAGGGAAGACGAAACGGAGCATCCCCTCTAAACAGGCTCGGCGCCACCGTCGTTACCCACCTAAGATAGGACACCGGAGAATCTTCCGCGCGTGAGCGGAATTATGGCTGCACATATGGAGCAGCCAGTCCCGAAAGCTGGGATCGATACAGGCTCCCTGTGCGTGTGCACAGTTGTGGTTTGCCTCGGAATAAGAGGCGAAAAAAGGACATATGCCGACATTCAATCAGTTAGTTCGCAAAGGGCGCAGCGCTCCCAAGTACAAAACGGCCAGCCCGGCGCTTCAGGCCAGCCCGCAGCGTCGCGGAGTTTGCACCCGCGTCTATACCCAGACGCCCAAGAAGCCGAACTCGGCTCTGCGCAAGGTGGCGCGTGTTCGTCTGACCAACGGAATTGAGGTTACTACCTATATTCCCGGCGTCGGGCACAACCTGCAGGAGCACTCGATTGTGCTGATTCGCGGAGGCCGCGTGAAAGATCTTCCCGGAGTTCGCTATCACGTGGTGCGGGGAACGCTGGACGCCACTGGAGTGGCCAATCGCAAGCAGGGTCGCTCAAAATATGGCGCAAAGAGGCCCAAATAGGCCGGATTTAAAGCTGAGGATTGAGAAGATATGCCTAGAAAAGGACATGTAGCGAAGAAGGAAGTGGTTGCTGACCCGATCTATAACTCCACCCTGGTCACCAAGTTCATCAACACCATGATGTGGGGAGGCAAGCGGTCAACGGCCCAATCCATCTTCTACAAGGCCATGCTGAATTTGCAGACCAAGGGTGGCGATGAGGCGCTCAAGCTGTTCAAGAAAGCAGTAGAGAACACCAAGCCGCTGCTGGAAGTTAAGACCCGGCGCGTAGGCGGAGCGAACTACCAGGTGCCGGTGGAGGTAAATCCTGACCGGCGCACCTCGCTCGCCATCCGCTGGATCGTTGGCTATGCCCGTGGCCGCGGCGAAAAAGGAATGATTGACAAGCTCACCAATGAGCTGCTGGACGCCGCCAACAATCGCGGCGCGGCGATCAAGAAGAAAGATGATGTCCACCGCATGGCTGAAGCCAACAAGGCTTTTGCGCACTATCGGTGGTAAGAAGATTTTTTGTAGAGACGTAGCATGCACGTCTCTACGCTGCGATGAAGTCGCAGCGCAATCGAAAGAGAAAGAATTCAGGAATCAAGTGCCAAGACAAGTCCCATTAGAGCGTTGTCGGAACATCGGCATCATGGCCCACATCGATGCCGGCAAGACCACTACGACTGAACGCGTCCTCTATTACACCGGTATTACCCATCGGCTGGGCGAGGTGCATGAAGGCACCGCCACCATGGACTGGATGGAGCAGGAGCAGGAGCGCGGCATCACCATCACCTCCGCCGCCACAACGTGTTTCTGGCGCGACATCCGCATCAACATTATTGATACACCCGGCCACGTGGATTTTACCGCTGAAGTGGAGCGCTCACTGCGAGTGCTGGATGGCGCTGTGGCCGTGTTCGACGCCGTGCATGGGGTGGAGCCGCAGTCGGAAACCGTATGGCGCCAGGCCGATAAATACGGCGTCCCGCGAATTTGTTTCATCAACAAGATGGACAAGATGGGCGCCGATTTTGAGCACGCTGTTGACACCATCCGCAAGAGATTGAATGCCCGCCCGGTAGCAATTCAAATCCCCATTGGCCAGGAAGCAAAATTCAAAGGTGTTGTTGATCTGATCTCCATGAAGGCGATCATCTGGAACGATGAGACGCTGGGAGCGGAATACGAAGTACAGGAGATTCCTGCCGAACTGCTCAAGAAAGCGGAAGCTTTCCGGGCGCAGTTGGTGGAAAGCGTTGCTGAAAACGATGACGACATGCTGCACAAGTTCCTGGAAGGCGAGACCATTACGCCGGAGGAACTGCGGGCCTCGTTGCGCAAGAGCGTCATAGCGTTGAAGCTGTTCCCGGTCCTCTGTGGAACAGCATTCAAGAATAAAGGCGTGCAGACCCTGCTGGACGCCGTGGTTGACTATCTGCCATCCCCGAGTGACATTCTCCCCACCGAAGGCCATGATCCTGATCATCGTGACAAAAAACTGACGCGCAAAGCGGACGACAATGAGCCGTTTGCAGCACTGGCCTTCAAAATCATGGCTGACCCCTTTGTCGGCCAACTAACCTTCATTCGCGTGTATTCCGGCCAGCTCAAGACCGGTGACAGCGTGTTGAACGTGACTCGAGGAAGGTCCGAGCGCATTGGCCGCCTGCTGAAAATGCATGCCAACAAGCGCGAAGAGATCAGCGAGATCTATGCCGGCGACATATGTGCTTGCGTCGGACTGAAAAACATTACCACCGGCGATACCATCTGCTCTGAAAAAGCTCCCATCCTTCTCGAATCCATTGAGTTTGCTCAGCCCGTGATTTCCGTAGCGGTTGAGCCCAAGACCAAAAGCGATCAGGAAAAAATGGGCATGGCGTTAGGCAGGCTGGCGCAGGAAGATCCCACCTTCAAGGTTCACACCGATCCCGATTCCGGACAAACCATCATCAGCGGCATGGGTGAGTTGCACCTGGAAATCATCATTGACCGCATGATGCGCGAGTACAAAGTGGAAGCCAACGTCGGCAAACCACAGGTGGCGTACCGCGAGACCATCCGCAAGCATTCGCAGTCGGAAGGCAAATACATCCGCCAGACTGGCGGCCGTGGTCAATATGGACACGTGAAGCTCTACGTTGATCCCAACGAAAAAGGCAAGGGCTTTGAGTTCGTGAACGAAATCAAGAGCGGCTCCGTACCCAGAGAATTCTTCAAGCCCATCGAACAGGGAATTAAGGAAGCCATGGAAGGCGGCGTTCTGGCCGGCTACGAAATGGTGGATGTCAAAGTAACGCTTTACGACGGCAGCTATCACGAAGTGGACTCCGACGAAATGGCCTTCAAGATTGCGGCTTCGATCGGATTCAAAGAGGCTGCACGCAAAGCTTCGCCTGTGCTGCTGGAACCCATTTCGTCAGTGGAAGTGGTGGTCCCGGAAGAATACATGGGCGTGATCATCGGCGACTTGAATGCCCGCCGCGGACGCATTGAAGGGCTGGAGCATCGAGCGGGTTCGCAGGTCATTAAGGCAATGGTGCCCCTGGCGGAGATGTTTGGGTATGCAACCCATATGCGCTCCAGCACTCAGGGCCGGGCCACTTATTCGATGCACTTTGCCTACTATGACGAAGCCCCGCGCTCCGTCACGGAAGAGATTGTGGCGAAGGTGCAGGGCAAGACGGTTTCGCGGTAGTCGTGCCCTCCGGCTCTCAGTACGTGATGGTCTGGGAGTTCAGGGTAAAGGCAGGATTGGAAGCGAAGTTTGTTGAGGAGTACGGGCCGGAAGGATCATGGGCCCGATTGTTCCGCAAGTCGGAGGGTTACCTCCGGACGGAGTTAGTGAAAGACGTGGCCGCGGAAAGAAGGTTTCTTACGCTGGATTACTGGAAGTCGGAAGAAGAGTTCAATCGTTTCCGCAAGCAGCATCTGGCCGAATACGAGCGGCTGGATAAAGAATTTGAAGGATTAACGGAGCAGGAAACACGGTTAGGCGTAGTGGTTCCTGACTTAGAGATATAAACGGTCTGGTAGTTAGGAGCTGAAGGGCTTAAAAACATGGCCAAAGAGAAATTTGATCGCAGCAAGCCGCACGTGAACGTGGGAACCATTGGTCACATTGATCATGGCAAGACCACGCTGACCGCGGGCATCACCAAGGTGTTGAGCAAGCACAACCCCAAGATCAAGTTCCGCTCGTTCGATTCGAT
>DATDGH010000669.1:0-3313 GCA_036522215.1 Candidatus Angelobacter sp.
CACCGCGTAGAGACAGTCAGCGCCGGTGAAGCGGCCAAGAAGAAACTGAGCTCTGCCAACTACGAAGTGTTGGTAACAGACATCAAGATGCCGCAGACGGACGGCATCGAGGTCTTGCGCTATGCCGGCCAGGTCTCTCCCGATACTTCTGTCATCCTGATTACAGCGGTAGAGGACTACGAAGCCGCAGTCCAGGCCGTGAAGGGCGGCGCCTTCGATTACATCCATAAAGGGCCGGGGCTGCTGGAAGAATTGAAGATCGCCGTATCCCGGTCCGTAGAGGCCCTGAATCTGCGCCGCCAGAATTTTGCACTGAAGCGCGATGCGGCCAGCCGCAATTCGCTGGACAACATTATCGGCAAGAGCGGGCCCATCGAAAAACTCAAGCAGACCATTCGTACCATCGCCACGACCGGCAGTACAGTGCTGATTTACGGAGAAAGCGGTTCCGGCAAGGAGCTGGTAGCGCGGGCGGTTCACAGCTGTTCTCCGCGCGCGAGTGAGCCTTTTGTTTCCGTCAATTGTGGCGCGTTTCCGGAAGCGTTGCTGGAAAGCGAATTGTTTGGCTACGTCAAAGGCGCTTTTACCGGCGCCAATCAGAACAAGCGCGGATTGTTTGAGGTGGCCAACGGCGGCGCCATCTTCCTGGATGAGATCAGCGAAATGAGCGTTTCCATGCAAGTAAAGCTGTTGCGCGTGCTGCAGGAACGCAGTCTGCGTCCAGTAGGTGGCACGCAGGAGACCTCGATTGACGTCCGCGTGATTGCTGCCACCAACAAAGATCTGAAACAGTTAGTGGCGAACAATGCCTTTCGCGAAGACCTTTACTATCGCGTAAGCGTGATTCCGATTCTCGTGCCGCCTTTGCGGGAGCGTCGCGAAGACATAGAGTTATTGGCCAATCACTTTCTGAAGAAATATGCCACAGCGGCGCAAAAAAGCATTCTTCGCATCCACCCAACATCGCTGGCGGCCCTGCACGACTCTGAATGGCCGGGCAATGTGCGTCAACTGGAAAACACCATTGAAAGGGCCGTTGCGCTGGAAACAACTCAGGAACTCCGGGTAGACGCTGAGTTGGAGCATCCCAGGGCACACGCCGCTGCTGCTGCGAACGGGAATGGCAATGGCAACGGACACCATGGAGTGCCCGCGGAGGGCCTGGATTTTGACAAATATGTCGCCGGCATTGAGCGCTCGCTGATTGAATCCGCCCTGGAGCAATCCGGAGGAGTGCAAACCCGCGCCGCAGAGCTATTGAAGGTTTCCTATCGTTCCTTCCGTCACCTGCTGAAGAAATACAGTATCTAAATTCAGGAACCGCTCTAGCTGCCGGTTTTTCCCTTGAGCTGATGTTTCCATCCTAGAACGCGGGCCTGATTGGCTTCCGCTTCTGCTTCCGGGATCATGCCTTTCTTCTGGTAGATGATGGAAAGGCTGGTATGGGCAAGAATGTCGTCTGGATCGCATTCTGCGATCATGCGGGCAATTGGAATCGCATCATCCAGGCGCCCCATGTCCTGGTAAACCCGGACGAGGCCATGCATAGCGTCAGTAAATGTGCAATCCAGCTCTATGGCCTTCCGGTATTCCTCAGCCGCCTGCTCGTGTTGACTTTCACCAAAAAAATCCAGAGCGCGGTAATAGTGTTCCTCAGCGGCTTGCCGGTTTGGGTCTGCCATCCGGGTAATTTTAGCATTCACGTGCGGTACACTGAAGCATGCGCCGAGTCCTGCGTTTCTTCTGGAATGCCACTCGCGGCTATCACCTCATGCCGTGGCGCAGCCCCTATCTCCGGTGGCGAATGGAGACCTATAGCGGGCTCAAGATGGACAAGATAGGGTTCGTGGAATTCTTCGGTTTTATGTTTCGCGAGCGCAAGCAACTCAAGCGATTTCTAAAGTGGACTGCGGAGATGGAAAACTACGCCCGTCCCCGACCGAAGAACCCCTGAAAGACGATCCAGCCCTCCAGACGGCCCGGCTCTTTGGAGCACAGAACGTCTGGAGTTGCAGGGGCATCGGGCTCACTTCATCTTGCTTTGGCAGCAAGGGATTTCATTTCCGATTAATAAAGGCGGGAGGGTTTTCCTTAACTGTTTTTGCCTGTGGGCATCGCGGACGAAGATTCCGCGGCGGACGTTGTTCCGGCAGTTGGCTTAGCAGGGCGGTTGCTCCATTTCCAATAGATGTAAAACGGAATGCCCACAGCTACGATCACAATTCCCCAGAGCGCCTCTGTGCGATTCTCGATAATGACGTCTACGGTCCAGGCGATGCCGATCAGCACGTAGAGCGCTGGGAACCATGGATATCCGGCGCAGCGATAAGGACGCGGAGCGTTCGGCATCTTGCGGCGCAGGACGAAGAGCGCGGCTACGGTGAGCGCGTAGCTGAGGACCATCATGAACATCACATAGGTGAACAGCGCAGTGTATCCGCCGCTCAGCGCCAGCACAGCCGCCCACACTCCTTGTAATACCAGGCTCCTGGCCGGCGTATGCCAGCGTGGATTCACCTTGGCTAAGGCACGGAAGAAAACCCCATCTTCCGCCATGGCATAGTAAACGCGGGCGCCGCACATGATGGCCGTGGCCATCGCGCCGAAGCAGGAGACGGCAATCATCAAGGAGAGCCAGCGAGCCACGCCCGCAGAGAACATGGAGACCGCTGCAACCTGTGCGACCGCGGTATTCGCTGCAATATCCGTTAAAGGCAGGGCATAGAGATAAACCGCATTGATGGCCAGATACAAGACACCGACAATCAGCAGGCCCAGAATCAACGATCGGGGCAGGTTGCGTTGAGGATCCTTCACCTCGCCCGCAACCCAGGTGATGTAGACCCAGCCGTCATAGGCCCAGAAGACGGCGACAAGTGCCCCTCCGATTCCGACCATGAGGGAAGGAGTTGCTGGTGACGCCGGCAGCGCTAAGGAATAGTGTCCCCAGGATCCTTTCCCTAGAGCGAAGCCGAGAATGACCAGGGCGGCAATCGCCGCAAACTTTGCCCAGATGGCAATATTCTGCAATACAGCGCCTTTGCGCAGGCCGACAATGTTGACCGCCGTGAGCAAGGCGATCGCGGCCAGCGAGACCAGGTGCTCGCGGGTGATATTCAGGGTATACAGGTCATTTACCAGGTGTCCGCCGGATATTCCGGGAAAGCGAACCACAACAGAAATATGTCCCGCGGAGAGAGCAGGGAACAGCTTGCCCATGTATTCGGCAAAACCGGCCCCCAGGGCGGCGATGGTTCCGGCGACGCTGACGGTAAAGATCATCCAGCCGTAGAGAAAGGATCAACCGCCTGGA
>DATDGH010000670.1:0-22771 GCA_036522215.1 Candidatus Angelobacter sp.
AGAGAATCTGGAAAGGCTGAGAGATGAAGACTTGTTGACTCCTCATTTTGCAGAGATTCGGATTCTGGCTGCGCAACAGAACTGCGCTGAAACCAATACCAGCGTAGTCCACCAACTCACAGTGCGCGAGGAGGAGGATGCGGCTCGATTCCAGAGAGAGCGGATGGAAAAAGAAGCGCGGCTGAAATCGTCTTAGCGCGTCTTACTCTTCCGGTTGTGCGGCGCTGGCTGGAGAAGTGGAAGACGACAATTGACAGCACCAGCCCTATCACCCAGCCGCGTTGGTCAATAATCCACACATTTCGTCCCCAATTCTCGCCTATTCATCCCAGCGTCCTGGAAATGAAAGCTAGGGCTCACTTAAAATGACCATTTTGGCATCAGGAGAACCAGCACGTAATGAAGTTGCGCCCCGGCGGCTTCCTTCCGGCATATGATTCTGAGGAGAACAATCTATGCAATGGAAGAACCGACTGTTGAAACGGGTACTCGCCGTCTGGTTACTGCTGTTTCCATTCTGGGTTGGGCTGTTCGCCCTGGGAACCTGGGCGGCGCACCGAGGCTCAGTTCTTGCCGGCAAGCCGGTCGCCTGGGATCGCGTTGCAAGATTTAATTTCGCCGCTTACGCGGACTGGGCTTTGATTATCACTCCTGTCGTTCTCCTTCTGACCTGGATTTTCCCGCTTGAGCGTAGAACGTTGGCCAAGGCGATCCTGGCCCATGTTGTCGGGATGGCGGGTGCCACAGGAATCGACGCCGGATTCGGCGCTATTGTCCACCACTTTACTTATCCTGAGGCAAGACCTCTTCCATTCGGCCGGTTGTGGCAAGGGTATTTCCTGAGCAGTTTGACAAGCGATATCTGGATGTACTGGGGCGTCGCCATTATCGCTCTGGGAGTCTCGTATTATCTGCAATTCAGGGAGAAGGAAATTGAGGAAGCTCAACTGGAAACGCAGTTGGCCCGGGCGCAACTCTCGATTCTCAAGATGCAGCTCCAGCCGCATTTTCTTTTCAATACTCTGCACTCCATTTCCGCTCTCATGCATAAGGACGTAAAGGCGGCAGACAGGATGATCAGCAGTCTTGGTGATCTGTTGCGAATGAGCATCACCGAGGCTGACGTCCAGGAGGTCACACTCAAGCACGAATTAGAGTTTCTCGACAAATATCTGGAAATCCAGAAAATTCGCTTCCAGGGACAGCTCTCCGTGACGACCGCAATGGAGCCGGAAATGTTGAGTGCGGTTGTACCGTATTTGTTCCTGCAGCCATTGGTGGAAAATGCCATCAAACATGGAATATCGAAACGGACTGATCCTGGAACCATCAACATCGATGTTGGCGCAAGAGAAGGGCGATTGCATTTGCGCGTGACGAATGATGGCTCGCCGCGGGACTTCATGGAGGCGAATGGAACGAGCGGATTCGGGCTCAGCAACATGCGGGCCCGCCTCCAGAGTCTCTATGGCGCTGACCAGCATTTACGTGTGCGGCATCTGCCTGATCACAGCACCGAAGCGGAAGTTGTCATTCCTCTGAGGATGAGCCTGCAGGAACAAAATGGGCATGGATCTCCCGCCCGCAAAGTTTTGGAGCAGACATGATCAAGGCGCTCATAGCTGAAGATGAGTTGCTGGCTCGAGAGCGGCTTGTGAGTCTTCTGCAAAAGCAGGGGGATTTCCAGGTGGTGGGCGCCTGCGCCAACGGGAGGGCAACCATCAGCCAGGTAAAGGAAACGCGGCCAGACGTGTTGTTTCTGGATGTAGAGATGCCGGGGATTGACGGTTTCGGAGTGCTGGATGAGCTGGATCGCGAACAACCTCCAATCATTGTGTTTACCACGGCCCATGCTCAATATGCCGTGCGGGCCTTCGACATTCAGGCGCAAGACTATCTTCTAAAACCGTTTGACGAAGACCGCTTTCAACAAGCCTTAAGCAGAGTGCGCGCGCAGATCAGTGCCAGGCGCCACAATGGAGGTGGAGGGACGGCGGCCCAGAAGGGAGAGCGGATCCTGGTGAAGTCGGGTGGGCGGATCTTGTTCCTGCGCGTGAGGGAGATCCAGTGGATCGAGGCTGCTGCGAATTATGTGCGTCTCTACGTGGGCGACCAGTCGCATCTTCTGCGTGAGAAAATCGGCGCCATGGAAGAAAGGCTGGACAGCAATCTATTTGTCCGGATCCACAGATCGTTCATTGTGAATGCTGAGCATATAAGGGAAATCCAGCCATGCGGCAATAGCGAATATCTTCTGGTTCTCAAAAATGGCAGGAGCTTGCCCGTGGGCCGCAGCTACTGGAATCATCTCGATCACTTCCTCCAGGATCAGACCGAGAGCAGCTTGTGAGCCCTCTACCTTCGCGAATACACAGCCACTCTGGAAATGCTTTAAGCGAACAATATTGGTTCAAGCTGTGGCCAGCTTTTCCGGAGTCACGGGAAGGCGTCTGACGCGCTTCCCGGTTGCCGCGAAGATTGCGTTGGTTATGGCCGGCGCGACGGTGGGAACGGCGGTTTCCCCGAATCCGCCGGGACTGGGGGATCCCTGGCGGAAATAAGTTTCAACCATTGGGGCATCGTTCATCCGCGGCACTTTGAAGTCAGAGTAGCTATGCTCTTGCGCTTGTCCTGATTTAAATGTGATCCGGCCGCCGAGAGCGGCGGTCATTCCCCAGGCAATCGCGCTTTCCGTCTGCGCCTCTACGCCCAGAGGACTCAATACCAATCCGCAATCTACGGCTGAAACTATGCGACGCACTTTCAGGTCGGAGAGGTCCGGGCTGATGGAAATCTCTGCTACCTGGGCAAGATAGCAGTCCTCGTCGTAGACATTGCAGGCCATGCCGCGCCCGTGCAGGCGGCCATCATCGTTATGGTTCAGCGGCTGCGACCAGGCCGATTTTTCCGCAACCAGCTTCAACACGGCCACCAGCCGCGCGCGTTCCACCTGATGGTCCTTCAGATCAAGGACGTCGCCTGGCTCCAGAAGGCGAAGCCGAAGCTCAAGAGGATCGATCGTCGCCGCGTGGGCAATTTCATCGAGAAATGATTCCCGGGCGAAAACGGTGGATGGGTACATCACGGCGCGCCATGGGCCGGTGGGCACGGGCGAGTCTACGGGAACAAAGTCTCCCCAGTGGTTCTGCAGGTTGTAGGGATTATCGAACAGCCCCCAGGGCATTCCCATATCTGCAAAAACGCTGGGGTTCTTCTTCTGCTCGGCGGTCGGCGTTCCCAAAATGGAAAGAAAAGGCCCGGCCGACTTGTGCATCCAAGCCACAGGAAAACCATGATCATCCAGGCCGGCCTGCAAACGCTCCATCCTGGGCGGATGGAAGAACCCATGCTTCATGTCATCGTCGCGAGTCCACAGCACCTGGACGGGCAGGCGTACCGCCCGGGAGATTTCCACGGCTTCGCGAACGTAGTCGGCCACCAGCCGCCGGCCGAACCCTCCGCCCAGAAGCGTGATATTCACCTTGACGGATTCGACAGGTATGCCGAGAAACTCCGCTGTTTCCTGCTGAGCAACTTCCGGGCACTGCGTGGGGACCCAGATTTCGCAAGCGGCTTCCTGCACATGCGCGGTGCAGTTCATGGTTTCCAGCGGAGCGTGGGCTTGAAAAGGATACTCATACAATGCTTCCAGTTTGTTCCGCGATGCAGCCAGCACGGCGGGCGCATCCCCCTGGCGGCGGATGGGATATCCCGATTGCGACAGGGAGTCTTCCAACTGCCGGGTGAAAGTGGAAGAATCGAATTCCGAGTCCGGACCGTTGTCCCAAATTGGATGGAGAGCCTGGCGGCCTTTGAGCGCTGTCCAGGTATTGACAGCAACTATGGCTACTCCCTGAGAGAAGCCGCGTTTCACCGGGACCACGTGCCTAACGCCCGCGATCTTGAGGGCCGGCGCCGGATCGCAGGAAACCAGTTTTCCACCAAGGTAGGGGCAGCGCGCGACAACGGCCTGAAGCATACCCGCAATCCGAACATCCACTCCGTAGACGGCTTTCCCGCTTACTATGCTGGCGCCATCACGACGCTTGACCGGCTTGCCTATCAATTCCAGATCGCTTGATTTTTTCACCGCGGGCTTGGGAGGTACAGGCAGAAGCGCGGCTGCGGCGGCCAATTCGCCAAACGTAAGCTTACGACCCGAAGTAAGATGCACGACAGAGCCATCCTGGGCGCGACAATTCTTGACGTCAGTGTTCCACTTTTTCGCGGCCGCGCTGATCAGCATCTCGCGGGCCGCGGCTGCCGCCACACGCAAAGGTCGCCACGTTCCGGCGGCGCTACCGCTGCCGCTGGTACGGAGCCGGATGTTTTTGAAAGGAGGTCCGGGGGAAGCTTGTTCAATGAGAATCTTTTCCCAATCTGCTCCGAGTTCGTCTGCCAGGACCATGGGCAAGAGGGTGCGGACGCCCTGTCCCATCTCAGATCGGGTGGCCCACAGGCGAACAACGTTGTCACTGCCAATGCGGATATAAGCATTGGGTTGGAAAACTTTGGTCGCGTCAACCGCGGAAGATTGTGCGAAACAATCAAGCGGGAAGCCTATGGTCAATCCGACTGCTGCGCGTCCGCTGTAGTCAAGAAATTTGCGCCGCGAAATTCTCATGACCTGCGCTCCGCCGCGCTGTGAATCGCTTTACGCATGCGCTGGTAGGTGCCGCAGCGGCAAACATGGGGCGACATCGCCTGATCGATCTGGTCATCGGTGGGATGAGGATGCTGCCGGACCAGGGCGGCCGCCTCCATGATCATGCCGGGCTGGCAGAATCCGCACTGGGCCACGTCTTCTTCCATCCACGCCAATTGACAGGGATGACTGACGTCAGGGGAGAGGCCTTCTATGGTAGTGAAGTGTTTGCCTGCGGCATCGGCAATCTGTATCTGACACGACCGAGCGGAGATGCCGCCTTCGTGGACGGTGCAAGCGCCGCAGACGCCGATGCCACATCCGTATTTTGTGCCAGTGAGCCCGAGATTGTCGCGCAGCACCCACAGCAAGGGAGTGTCCGGCTCTGCTGTTATGCGGTGGAGCTTGCCATTGATATGAAGACTGTATTCAGCCACGTGGAAGCCCTCTGAGTTTCGACGGTGGCAGAGGCAATCCGTTAGCTGGAAACCATACCCCCGCCGCGACCAAAAGCAAACACCCACCACGGAGACAAAGCGTAGCGGAGCCACAACCAAAATTTGCCGCAGATTTCCGCGAGATGAACTCAGATTGATACAGCCGATGAAAGGCACAGATGTCACGAAATCCTTATTAAAGGATAATGCCATATCCTTTAATAACGTTTTTCGCTATTAAAGGAAGCCCTTAATAGCGCAACTCGGTTGGAGCGTGTGTGGCGCTCTCGCGTTTTGACTCAAATCCTTGCCTTCGGGCATTCTGACTCCTTGTACAGTCATGGCTGGAGCAACCATCAAACGAGATACCAAGTTTTTATGGTTCTGGCGGATGCTCTCGCCGCTGGTCGCTGCTTACATGTTTGTCGGCGCCAAGCTGACGCTGAAGACTTCAGTGGTCGCTCTGCGAGGTCCAGGCACAGGCTACTCCGGCGCTGCTGTTTATGTGAACTGGCACAGGTACGTGCCGTTTCTGTGTGTTCATCACGGACAGCACCGGCGCTGGCTGCTCATGAGTTCCGCGCCTTACCTGGAGCCCATTGTCCGGTGGTGCAGATGGATGGGGCTGACAGTGGTCAGAAGCGCGCCGGGAGAGCGGAGCCGGGAATCACTGGTTCATTTGATCGAGGCGCTGAAATGCGGGAAGTCAGTTGTGCTGGCTGCTGACGGACCGGCGGGGCCGGCTTTCCGCGTGAAACCCGGCTGCGTTGATCTGGCGCGAGCCGCCGGAGTGCCAATTATTCCCGTGGCCTGCCGGTCCAGGAAAGGCAAGTCGAATCCGAAGCGCTGGGACCAGTTGTTCACGGTCCGAAAGTTTGATCACATCGAAGTCTGGTACGGAACCCCAATCGTACTCGATCCCGCGGAAACGGATGCGGCCGCGCTGGAGCGCGTACAGAAAGCGCTCCTAGAAGAATTTGGCAATTGAGTACTTTGTAATTTGAAAATGAAAGACCAAGTCTGAGACGACATCAGGGCCGGAGTCTTCGGCACGGCTCAGATGGCGCGATTTGACGGTGTGCGCCATTTGTCGTTATCATAGACGACAAATGGTAAATGAACTGCGGGCTGTAGTTAACGAATTAGGGGGCAAGAAGATTCTTGGCCGTGCCCTGGCCAATGATCATGATATGCGCGAGGCGATCCGTGAAGGCTTTCCTCCGGCCGTTGTCGAAGAGTTAATGCGAGCTTCCGGATTGACTCTGGCGGAACTCGCCAGCGCCCTGGATCTCTCTCCGCGAAGTTTACAGCGTCGCCGTCGCAGCGGAAGGCTGGCACGTTACGAATCCGACCGGCTTTACCGGCTGGCCCGCATCGTGGCGATTGCCAACGAATATCTTGGCGATCACGAACGCGCTATGCGTTGGCTCAAGCGTCCCAACCGTGCATTGGGTGGCCTGGCGCCCGTCGCGGCAATTGATACTGAACCAGGAGCACGACAGGTAGAAAACATCCTCGGACGAATCGCCTATGGCGGAATTAGTTGAGCCGAGTTTATCGAGTGCTGCGCAAAAGATACGCTCGCCATCCGTTTGACGGCGAGGGGGCCTACCGCTACGGTGGACGCTGGTCGAGCCCTGGAACCCGCCTGAGTTATACGTCAGAGCACCAATCACTGGCCATGCTGGAGTATTTTGTTCATCTCGATAAAGATGATCCTCCAGATGATCTTGTTCTAGCGATTGCGGAAGTTCCTGACAGCTTGACGCGAGAGAAGATCGCCGTCCGGAATTTGCCAGCGAACTGGCGCGAACCCATCGCCCCGGCGGACCTTGCCCGGTTCGGGGACGAGTTCGTGCAACTGGGAGAGCATTGCTTGCTGTTAGTCCCCTCAGTCTTCGCTCCCCACGAAAACAATTGGCTGATCAATCCCGAGCATCCGGGCTACACGCGGATTGTGGTCCGAGGATTGGAGCCACTCAGCTACGATTTGCGGATGTTTGAGAGATAGGCTAATTGTCAGCAGCCGCTTCTCAGTGCTTATAGCTTGAGTTAATAAACTCGTCCACATCTTTGTGCAGCTTGTGGTGTTCTTTTTCGTCGATGTACATCATGTGCCCGGCTTCGTAGTAAGCGAAGCTTACGTTCTTGCGCAATGGCGGCTCCAGACGCATGTGTGAAACGGTATGTTCGATGCCGTTGAAGGGCGTGGCCACATCGTAATATCCGGCAACGACCAATACTTTTAGATGAGTCTGCTGCGTCATGGCGTCGCGCAGCACTTCAGCTA
Organism: Candidatus Angelobacter sp.; assembly: GCA_036522215.1. Taxonomy (GTDB): domain Bacteria; phylum Acidobacteriota; class Terriglobia; order Terriglobales; family Acidobacteriaceae; genus Angelobacter. The sequence continues at coordinate 7,373 of DATDGH010000670.1, forward strand.
CATCAGTGTTTCCGGTCTGGTCCCACGGACGCACGTTAGCGGTCACGGTGTAATACATGTCGCTCTCCCACTTCAATTCGCGGCGAACGTAATCATGGAAAGTGGCGACAAAGGCGCCTTCATACGTCGCCTCGCTGGGATCGTAATTCGGGCGCTCACCCGCCGCGTCCGACTCATAACCTGTAAAGCGTGAATCCAGCCGGCCAACCTCAAGACGCTTGTCGCGCTGAAGTTCGCGGAACCAGCGGAATGGGCTCACACGCAGGTTGGTCTGCTCCACGTATTTGGGTGAGAGCGCGGTGAAGTGGGCAATCTCCTCCACCATTCTTTTGTGCTCCTCGGGAGTAAGAGCATCACCTTTTTCCAGCGCCGCGGCGTATTCACCGTGGGCGAAGACGCGCGCCTTATCGGCCACCTGCTCGATGGTGAGGTTCTGCAGATCGGGCTGCAGCATGTGGTGATACCACGCCGTGGTGGTGAAGGTGGGAAGGAAGAATTCTGTGCGGTCGTCGGCGCCCCAGTTGGCGAAGGCCACGGTGGAGACCAGCACGATGCCGCTCAAATACATCTGGTGCCGCTCCTGCAGGACTCCGGCGAGCTCAGCCGAGCGCGTGGTGCCGTAACTTTCGCCGATGAGAAACTTGGGCGAGAGCCAACGCTGGTTGCGATTGATGTACTGGTAGATGAAATCGGCGAACCAGTTTGCATCCTGGATGATTCCGTGAAACTGCGCTGGATTCTCTCCCGCTGCGGGCCGGCTGTAGCCGGTGGAGATGGCGTCGATGAAGACGAGATCTGTGGCATCCAGAAACGAGTCTTCGTTGTCTACGATGGAATATGGCGCGGGCATGCCGTGGCCGTCCGCGGTAAGCACTACACGCTTTGGTCCCATGCCCATGTGAGTGAAGAGCGAGGCCGAACCCGGTCCGCCGTTATAGACGAAGGAAATGGGACGCCGCGAGGGATCTTGCACGCCCTCCCTGGTATAGGCGACATAGAACATCGTGGCCTTCGCAGTTCCGTCATCGGCGCGGATCACGTAAGTGGCAGCGGTCGCGGTATAGGTGATCTGTTGTCCGCCGATGTGTGCGGTATGGTGGGTGATCGAAGTTTTTTCTTCCGCAGCAGGCGCGCGCCGTTGTTCGCCTTCGCCTCGCGGCTGCTCTGCGGGCCGCGGACGCTCTCGCTGCTGTTGCTGCGGCGGTTGTTGGGCCGTAGGTACGGTCATTGGGACTGTCGACGATGGCTGCTGCTCTGAGCGGCCGGCCTGGGGCGGATTTGCTTGTGCCATTGCGATTGCGGTGGCCGACAGAATGGCAGTTACGATAGCTTTTCTCATCTTCTATTAGTCTCCTGCTTAGTGAAAGTGATGGGTGAAGCGAAAGATCATACTCCATCCGGCAGCTTAAAGGCGTGTCGCTACGCTGGGGCTCTGCTTTATCTGCCTCTCCACCCACCTCTTCCCGGACATCTGCTAGTGAGCTCATGAAATGGTGTGCCTGGCATAGGCCCGCAGCACCTCGCGCACCGGTTCGCTGGCCTCCAGATGGTCAGTCACTTCAGGCGCCTTCGTCCCCGCGTCGAGCAACGCCCTGACGGTGGCGACATAGTCTCCCGTGTCGCGATGCCAGCCATTTTCGGAGCCGTGAAGAGCGCAGCCCAGCGCGGTGATTCCATGCTCATTATCCTGCAACTCGACTTGAGGGTGATGCCGCAAAATCTCGCGGACCATCTCAGCGTTGCCATGCCACGACGCCCACTGCAGCGACGTCATTTCCATTTCGCCCTTTGCATCGACGGGCCAGCCCGCCTCGAGCATGAGTCTTACAGCATTGGTATTGTTGCTTTGTGCGGCAGTGGGAAGTTTGCGGATGTCCTCAGCCGAAAGGTTCTCAACCAGATTGGGACGGCGTGCCAACAAGGCGCGGAAGGTATTCTCGTCGCCCAGTTCGCACGCTTGCCCCATTTTTACGTCATCCGGGCTGTGGTCTATCAGGAAGCGAAAGACTTCGTCATGGCCGAAATCGCGAGCGACGGAGTGTGGAGTGCTCAGCCGTCCCAGGGCATAAATGTAGATAGTGCCCTCGCTCCGAGGGTCGCGCTTGGGGAAAAACTCTTCAGAAACCCGCATGCGGATGCAATCAGGGTCGGCACCGAGATGCCGGCGTAGCAATGGGAGATCGCCCAGAGCGGTGGCAATGAAGATGTCCGTGCGGCAGCCGCTGGTCGCCAGGAAACGCGCAACGTCCTGGCGGTCACGTGGATAATGCCGCGCCTGAATCACGCGCAGCATGTGTTGCACGGCAGTGGATTCGTGCTGGAGGTCCATCGCGTCTATTTCTGCGCCGTGTTCGAGCAGGTACTGTGCAATTTCCACCGTCGAAGCACAGTGCAATGGGGTCTGGCCATTGGCGCCGCGAGCAGCCACAATGCTGCGGTCTGCGGTCACCAACTCCTCAAGCTTCTCCAGCATTCCCAGGCGCGCCGCTGAATGCGCATCCAGCACGGCTCCGCGCTCGATCAGGAAGGCGGCCATGCCAGGGGCGCACTCGTCCAGAACGCCGATGCCTCCGGACCACCACTCGCTTCTCCTGTTGATGTCTGCGCCTGCGCGAAGAAGCACATCCACGGTCTTGCGATCGGTTCTCTGTACGGCTGCAAGAAGCGGCTGCATGCCCGCGCCATAGTCATTCATGGGCTCATTAATATGGGTTTTCAGTTCCGGGTGGCTTTCCAGTACTCGGGCCACCGCACGCGCGTCGCTGGCGCGTACGGCTGCGGACAACTGCTCTGCGGGTGCAAGTGTACGCGTCAAGGCGGCAACATGGGCTTTCAGTTTGGCCCAGGTAGCAAATCCGTAGTCGCGGGCGATGAGATGTTGTGCGTCAGCGAGTTTCAGGCTGGCCGGCGTGGCCGCTGGGTTCAGCGAACGAAACCGTTCCACGACATCGGACTTGCCCTGCCGGGCATGGTTCAACAGCTCTTTGGCTTGTTTCTTGAGATGTTCAAGATTGGGTTTTGCAGGTAGTTGGCGAGACATCAATTCCTCCTTCTTATTTGCCCCGTGTCCGCTATGACGGGCAGAAGTGAGGTTGATGTTTCGGAGCGCCCAAACAGCACAGGTGGGATTTTCCCTTTCCGCGGACGGGATGCAACCTGAATTGCAGTTTGAGTATAGTCGAAACCGCTGGCAGGATTCAACTCGCCGTATAGCAGTAGGAACCGTGCCGCTATAATAACGGCCACTTATAAATGGAGGAGCAAGTTGAAATCACCTGGCATGGTTGTTCTCATTTTTATATTGGCTGGATCAGTATCTGCGCAGCGCAATTTTCAGCAGCCTGCTCCATATCCGCCACAACTAACCGCCGAACTCAAGCAGTTGCAGGAAGCGGCCCTGAAAAGCGATTACGCTTGGGAGCAGCTCGCGCATCTGACCAACAACATCGGGCCACGCCCGGCGGGATCGGCGCAAGCCAACTTTGCCGCGCAATACGTTGCCGGCGAGTTGCGCAAGCTGGGACTGGAGGTGCGGCTGGAAAAAGTTACGGTACCGCATTGGGTCCGCGGCGAAGAGACGGCGGCATTGGTGGAATTCGCGGGCATGGCGCCGGGCACAACGCAGAAAGTCGTCCTCACCGCGCTGGGCGGCAGTGTGGCTACGCCTGCCCAGGGAATTACGGCAGAGGTAGTTGTGGTCAATGATCTCGACGAACTTTCTGCGCTGGGCCACGACAAAGTTGCGGGCAAGATCGTTTTCTTCAATGCTAAGTTCGACAAGCAACTTGCCGCGATGGGGCATGGCGGCGCCGCTTATGGCCAGGCAGTGATCTACCGGGCCATCGGCGCCAGCGCGGCGGCGAAGCAGGGCGCAATTGCCGCGCTGGTGCGCAGCGTTGGCGGCGCCGACTATCGCATTCCGCACACCGGTGGCATGCGCTACCTGCCTGATACGCCTCGAATCCCGGCTGCGGCCGTCACAGCAGAAGATGCTGATCTGCTCGCCTATCTTGTCCGGCAGGGAAGCGTGCGTATGCACATGGTGCTCACGCCGCAACAACTGGCGGATGTGGATTCATACAACGTAGTGGCTGATCTCAAAGGGAGCGAGCAGCCGGAGCAGGTAGTCATCGTTTCCGGCCCTCTTGATTCATGGGACCTGGGCACCGGCGCTATCGACGATGGCGCGGGCGTGGTAGTAGCCATGCAGACTGCGCATCTGGTGAAACAACTCGGCCTGAAACCCCGGCGCACCATTCGCGTGATTGCCTGGATGAACGAGGAATTCGGCGACTCGGGCGGACTTGCCTATGCCGCGGCGCATAAGGACGAAGCCGGCAAACATTTTGCCGCCATCGAGAGCGATCTTGGGGCGGGACATCCGGCGGGTTTCAATATGACTGCGCCTGAAGTAAATATGCCGCTGCTGCGTCCGGCGGCGCACGTCCTGCAAAGCATCGGCGCTGCCATGGTCCAGACAACAGAAGACACAGAAACTGATATTGGGCCTCTGCTGGCGCTCGGCGTCCCTTGTTTTGGTCCCATCCAGGATGAGCGCTTCTACTTTAATTATCACCACACCGCCGCAGACACACTCGATAAAGTTGTTCCGCGCGAGCTTCAGGAGAATGCGGCCGTGATGGCGGTTTTAGCGTATTCGCTGGCCAACCTGCCCAAGGACCTGGAGCGACCAGCGCCAAGACCGGCGCCGGCGTTCTGAACGCCTTACCACCCACGGCATGCCGGGGCAGGCTGATGACACTGTAGAACTGATCTTCACTGATGGAGCCAGGAACCGACTTGGGCACGAATTAAAGCGATCGCCGGGTTATTTGGATTGCTGTTTCTTCCGCGCGGTGAGCACCAGATCAGGATCGTAAATGGACATGGTGGAACCACCATTTTCCTCGGCAAAGCGAATGCGCACCGCAGGAGCGCCAGTAGGATAGAACGTCCGTTCGCTCACATGTATCAGAGGGCGGCCGGTATTGCCCTGGCGTGTCCAGGTAAGCTGGTTGCGGTCAAAGGTCACCTCGATTTGCTGGTTTGCGCCCACGCCAAAAAAGTAGGTGCCGGTGATTCGCTGAACGTCGCCATCGGTGAGTGGAACCACCGGATCGCTGCCGGCATCTCCCAAAGATTCAAGATACTCAAAGACGGTGCGGGCCGCATCACCTCCGGCTTTCGCATGGGCCAGCAAGGGGATAGTGTGCGGTCCACGAATACGCTGAGCACCTGGTTGGGCCGTGACAAAAGCTTTTACCACCTCCAGTTGGCCCAGCATTGCTGCCGAGAACAGTGATGGTTGTGCGCCCCTGGAGATCAGATATTCCGCGATAGGCCGGTTCCCCATATGAGAGGCCGCGCCCAGCGCGGTTTCCCAATCGCCAAAGCCCCAGTCCCAGGCAGCTTTGGCCAGAGAAGGCCGCGCTTCCACAAGTTCCTTGACGCGCTGGAGGTCAAAATGAGCTACGAGAACCATCTCGCGCACCAACTCGGGCGGCTGAGTGGGAAAGATGTCACCGACAAAGGTCTTTGTACTTCGAGTCTCCGGTCCATCCGCTCCAGACAACCTCAGAGCGATTCCGGGAAAGATGATTGCGGCAAGCTGCAACAGGTCGCGCCGGAAAAGAATCGTCATGCTGCTCCTTATATATTGGCGATCAGAATGACTTGGGACGCGCAGGAGAGCAAATGAAATGGAAGGCTACTCGTCTTAGAAAAGAATGAGGAGCTATGTCTCCGGATTTCAGTGAGTTGCGGGCAGGGGTAAGGGCCTTCCGGAGGCATCTGCCGCCACTCGAAGGGAGAATTCTGCGGCAATCTTTTGCGCGGCTTCCGATTCAATGGCCAGCGGATTAGCGAGCGTGCGGTCCATGCGCGCCACCCAGATGTGGGTTTGGTCAGGCAGGCGGATCAGATGGGCCAGGATTCGAGTCTCATCGCCGTTACGCTGTACCTGTCCCAGCACAACATATTTGGCATGAAGCGATGACCCAAGAGCTGTAAGGTCGCGCTGGTCTCGTGGGAGACGGAGCACTTGGGCGTTGCCAATTACCTGGTATCGGCCACTGCTCTGCGACGTCAGTTGTTCCACCAGAGTATCTGTCAGCCCATCGCTGAAACGCGTGATCTCAGGATTATCAGTCTCGTTATCAAAGCGTGCCACCGCCACAATCGGCAGTGCGGGTTGTCTTTGTTGTACCCGGTAAACCGTCGCGACAATCCCGGCAGTCGCGATCGTTATTGTCCCCACCAACCACAGTGCAACCTTCCGGCCGCTGATCCGAGAAGGCGCGACCATGTTGCTTTCTCCCGCTGGCGGCGGTTCGGAAATTTGTTCAACCGGTGCGATGAATTGATAGCCGAGTTTGGGAAGCGTTCGTATATAGACGGGCCGGTTAGGATCGTCGTTCAATGCCGAGCGAACCTGGGCTACGCAGAAATTGAGCCCGCGATCAAAGTCAACAAAGACGGTGTCCCCCCAGAGTCTCTGGCGAAGCTCCTCGCGTGAAACTACCTGCCCAGCGGCCTTCAGCAAACAAAGCAGGAGCTGCGCAGGTTGAGGCTGGAGATGGATGAGAGCAATCTCCCGCCGCAATTCCCGCGTTTCTGCGTCGAAGGTAAACAGGCCAAAGCGAAAGACTCGAGAATCCATGTGGCAGAAGTAATTAGTACTTAGTAGTTGGTAATTAGTAAAGGTAAAAACAAAAGCAAATGCAAGGACAAAACCAAAACCAGCAACTTACCACTGATCATGCTGATACCGCTGATCTTCACGGATTGTTCGTTTGTTTCATGTAGCTCCAGGAGAACCACGCAAGTGTTCCTATAAATCCGAGCCAGGCGATCACGCGGACGACAGTTCCGATTTGAATGGCATGAGGTAGCACGCCCATGTTGCCGAAGATGTTGACCCAGTCGTGTTCTGCCTCGTCGGCGGGCGCGCCGACCGTCACCAGCGTAAGCTCGCGGCGCAGGGCATCAATCATGTAGGTAGCTACGCCGGTGAGGCTGTGAAAGAAGGCGAAGGAACAGAAGGTTGTTCCCAGAAGATCGCCGCGCACAACGAAAGCCACTACCAGCAGCGCCGGCACCAGCAATTGCAGAATGGTCCCGCCCCAGACTCCAATGGTTGCGCCAAACCATCCGAAGAGCAGATGTCCCGCTTCGTGAATGGGAAGATGGATGTTGTCAAGAAGCGTGAGAGAAGAAGCGTGGGCGGCGAGGTAAATCAGGAGGAGAAGGTAGAACGCCATCCAGCCGATGAAAGTGAGGCGAGAGACAGGCTTCCAGTCAATCTCTGGGAGACGCATGCAGGGGTAAATCTAACACAAGGAATCGGGTCGTCGCGTCGTCGGTTCAATCAAAAGCCAAAAGCTGGCAGTCAACAGCCAAGAGCCAAAAGCTAGCAGCCAGCAGCTATTATAGTAGCCAGTAGCTGCCCTTATGCCATTTCTCTCCCCAGCACCATCGCGGCACGCGCGGCGACGCCACGCTGTGCGGCTGTGGCGTTTAGATATTTCTGGGCATAGAGAGTAAATCCGCGCGCCAGCGAGACCAGCGTGAGCGCGAAGAAAAACCCAAAAACCACATGTACGGTCACCAGCAAACCATAGAGGCCGGCCACCAAGGCGCCAAAAAGCAATTGTCCTCTGGAGGTGCAGGGCGTTGTGGCAGGATCGGTCACCATATAAAAGGTGAACAGCACAAAGGCAACTCCAGTCATCGGCATCAGCGTACCGGTGAACGAGGAGCCGAAGATCAGGTTGCGCAGCAGTGCCTGGGCAAAAAATCCTCCTACCCAGCCCAGTGCGACGCAGAAACGTCTGCTGAATTTGATGTTGAGGAAGCTGCCGCTGAGCACAATGACGCCCGGAAGAATCCAACTTCCCAGGCCGTGTATGTTTTCACTGAAATGATACGGCGGCGCGATGCCGACCCAGGGGAAGAGCAGCAGCGTAGCGGTGATGCCAAAATTCGATGGGTTCAGGAAGTGCCGGCTGCCATTCTCCAGGGCCACGCGGAATACCGCTTTGGAAGCAATGGCTACGGCGCTGGCGAAAACCACAGGCATCAGCCGCGAATTTGAGTAGAGCAACATGGAGCATGCGAGGCCGGTGATGTGCGCCGACAGGAGAAAGTCCACCAGGTTACGCCATCCGCCCAGGAAGCGTGGCTTGCGCTGATGAACATAACAGTCCACCAGTTCAAACCAGATCTCACAAAGATAAGCGGTGAAGATGCCGACGAAAGGCTGAATCCACGCCTGCTCGAAACCAAAAATCGTATGGCCGAGAATATTAAAAAGCGTGATGGCGATAGCAAATCTGCGGAGGCCGCCCAGACGGTCCGGTGCATTGGTTTTTTGGTTGGCGGTCATGAATTCCTCCTTCCCGGCGAAGCCAGCAGAATGGTGTGCAGGCCGGGACTCAGTTGCAGTGTCTCGCGGTGAACGTTTCCGTTCACGTCGCGCCAGGCAAGATCTACAGTGAGAGTTGTGGATGCAGCGACCTGTCCCAGGCCGAAATGCAATTCCGGACTGCGCTTGCCGGAGTGGCCGTTGCTGACATCCACCTGCTGAACCATGAGTCTTCCATTGGGCAGATGAAGCGTAGCGCTGGCGCCAATGGCGTAACGGCCATGGATTTCCCGTGATGGATGGCCCGAGAAAATTCTGCTGACTGGCGCGGCTTGTCCGTCGACAGGCAACAGCAGATAGAGTTGCAGGAAACGGTTCGGCGTTGGGGTCTGGTTGTGGTAGAAGGCAGAATCTTCCCACTGGTTTGCCACGGCGAAGTCGAGCAGCCCGTCTCCATCTACATCGGCAGTGGCTATGCCCCGTGTGTTCTGTGGATCGTCCAGGCCGAGATCGTGGGAAAGGTCAACGTAGCGGCCGGACGCAGAAGGAACAAAGAAACTGTCATGATCGTGGCCGCTCAAATCATCGCCCGGATGAAGCCGGGGCCAGCTGCCGGGATAACGCAGAAGATTGTCATTGCCCATGGCTGATTCGTGAAGTTCCGGCCAGCGATCGGTGTTGCCTTTCACAAACCCGGCTGCCTGCAACATCTGCAAGCGGCCTTCGTTATCGAAATCGCCAAAGCGGACGTCCCACGACCATCCGCCCCGGGAGAGCCCAATTTCTTCGCTGGCCTCGCGATAGGGTGCAATGCCGGCCTGCATCAGTTTGAGATTGCCGGTGCTGAGAAAGACGAGATTGCTTTCTTCCAGGGCAAACTCTGAGGTGATGTTGCCAATTGCCAGATCGGGAATTCCATCCTGATTCAGATCGCCGCAATCAACTCCCATTCCTTTGAAGGAATCATGTCCCAACACTTTGGAAGCAGGCGTCATGGGCGTGCGCCTGCCCGTCAAGGTCCGGAAACGCAGGTGACCAGGCGTGGAAAGATTGTGCAGCAGCACGTCTGGACCGAAATCATTGGCAATGTAGACTTCCGGAAGCAGATCGCCATCCAGGTCACAGACCGCCATAGCCAACGTCCAGCGAGTTCTGTTGTCGCCCTCAAGAATGTTCTTCTGGTCGCTGAACTCAACGGACGGAGAATCACCGCTGCTGGCACTCTTCCAAAGAAGAAAGTGCTTGCTGCCACCGTTGTAGGCGCGCGACATCGAGTCTTGCATCTGCGCAGGGAAAGTGGAGTGGGTGTCCAGGATGCGTGAGCCATCGGCAAAAAAATTGCCGAAGATCAGATCTACGTGTCCATCTCCATCAAGGTCCGCGGCCACCGCTGCGTTGGTGTACCAGTCTTCAACCGACGGCATAATCTCACGGGCCACAAAGCTGGAGCCGCTGACGCTGCCTGCGTCGCCATTGCGGCGTTGCAGGAAGGCCACCGGTGAGCGGCCCCAGTAATAGACCACAATGTCCATGAGTCCATCTTCATTCAAATCCACCGGCAGGCAGCCCATGGGCGCCATGGTGTTGACGTCATAAGGCAGAGGCGATGGATTCAACACAAACGGCTGGTACCTCGCTCGCGTCCCGGGAACCGGCGCCACGATCACCTGGTCAGTCCGGGTGTCAACGTAGCAGAGATCGTTGGGCAGGCCATCGCCATCAATGTCGCTCAAAGCAACCGCAGCACCCACGGAGGAGATCCAGGCAGAAACTTTCGCCAGGTGCGGATTCACGGATCGAACTGTCTTTGAGGGATATCCGGGGACCTGTGGCAGTACGCTACGCTGAAATTGGAAATGGCTGGTGAGTGAAAGCCTCTCCCTGGCGGAGATTTCCGGCAACCGCGTTGCGAAATATAAAGCTGCAACAAGCAAAACCGCTGAGGCGTGTTTAACCCAGCGGCGATTGCGGGAATGTTGTTCCTTTGTGGATGAATGCGGCATCGGAGTTCTCGAATGAGGTTGGTAAGTTTTCGGTTATTTTTTTAATCAGATCACAAAGCTGTTTGTTGCCTGCTCGGGCTCAGTTCTTGAGCGTGGGCCGGAAGCGCCGGGCAGGACAGAGCTTTGTCCCCGGGCGAGCTGCTGAAGAATTTCTCCATCAGGACCGGAAGAACCAGAAGAATTGGCGGATCAAAAGGCGACGGTGGCCGCAGTCGCACGTAGGTGGAGCCTTCAACGGAACCGTGCGAAATGCACAGTGCATTTCCGCCTCCCCGCAGGGCTGTTTCATAGTTAAAACAACCCGGAGCGTCAATGGGATGTTTAAGCCCCAGGGCAAACAGATAAAACTCTCCCTGCGGCGCGTCCTCAATGCAGTAAGAGCCGTCGGCCGAGGGCGCAGCGCACGCCAACGGCTTGCCTTGCGGAATCGGAGTCTCGAAGAGACCGACGAAGATGAGTCCATGAAAGCGCGGCGGAACTGTCACGTAACCGGAAACGTGGCACCCTGGGTTTGAATTGTCCCTGGTGGAGGCTACTGAATTGCGATAATGCGGAACCCGTTTGACCGGACTCTTGGCAAGGTCGCGAAAAGTAGTGGGAGAGATGCCCATCAGGTCAGTAAAGCGGCGGGTAAATGTGCCCACGCTGTTGTAGCCCACGTCGTAACAGATATCAATCACCTTCCGCTGTGTTTGCAGCAGCAGGCGCCTGGCTTTTTCCAGCCGCAAGGCGTAAAGAAATTGTGATGGCGGCACACCGGTGACCTGACGGAAGGTGCGATTGAAGTGATACCGGCTCGCCAGAGCGATTCTGGCCATCGATCCCAGTGACAGAGGCTGGTCAATCCGATTTCGCATGGCGGCAATTACCCGCTCAACCGATTCGTAATGTGACCTGACGGTGGAGTTACGTACGATTGGGGAGGACATGGATTCTGCCTTTCTTCGAGCTGTTGATCCGTGTTACCAGCTGTAGTTGCGGTTCTTGATGTTGATTTTGCTAACCACTAATTACTAAGTGCTGACTACTGTTTTTTCTGCAAATGGCGCCAAGGCTTCGCGCAGAGATTTAGGTATGGGAGCGGGGACCAGGCGCTGGTCCTGACGTTGCATGCAGGCAATTTCCTGTTCGCCGCGGGCCACCAGCTCGTGGGGCTCGCTTTCGCGCCAGTATTCAAAACGCATGGCGATTCGGTTCTGGACCATGGAGGCCAGGAACATGCGCACTGTTACCTGATCGAAGGCCTTGAGCTCTGCCAGATAGTCACAGGAGCAGCGCAAGGTGATCAGCGCAAACCCACGCTCCAATTCCGTGAGAATCTCAGGAGCATATTCGCGGAGAAACAGTTCCCGCGCCCGACCCTGCCAGTGCAGATGGTTCACGTAGTAAACATTGCCGGCAAAGCTGGTCTCTTCAAAGCCGATCACGTGATGGTATTCGTAAGCGTTCATCATGTCTGGTTGACAACAAAGCCGAGCGCGCAGGCCGAACTCAGTCCCTCTAATCGCGCATGAAAACTGGCTGCCTTGAGCCGGCCCGCGGAGCACGAGACCCAGGGATCGGGAGAGGCTGGTTCCAGGCAAAGGGACTGGTCAAAAGCTGCTCCTGATTTTCTGAGGCTCTCTTTGAGCGTCCAGGCCTGAGTTGCAGCAATGTCCAGCGGAATGCTGAATTGTTCAGCTATCAGTGTGGCCAGTGTGAAGCTTTCCTCTCCAAGCAGCTCTTTCCAAATCGCCTGCGCGCGCGGAGCAATCTGTTCCAGATCGCAACCAACGGAGTAGTTTGCGCAGACGACCAGAGTGACAGGGCCGGCATGGGATAGAGAGATGTGGCCGTGGAAATTGCTGGAACCGAGAATTTCCGGCTTGCCGTCAGGACGGTGGTCGAGCCGGGCAGCGGGCCCGGCCACTTGCCTGATAGCATCCGCGATGTCGTGGCCATTTTGTGAAGCGGGTGAGTAGGGGAGCGCAACCTTTAATCCGGCGGAGGGAATGAAGTCAGAAAGCTTTCTTTCCAGGTAGGTAGCTAACAAGGGGAGCGGCCATGACTGCGGCACAGCTGTGGGAGCGACAGCGCGGAGGTGAAGTCCTTCCCATCGTTCACACGCGCGTCCCTGCGAATCTTGAATACTGAGATCGTAGACAAAGTTTTCGCCGTCGCGCGAACGCTCGACGGCGTGAACCATGGCCCGATCAAAGGTCCATTCTCTGCTGCCAATAATGCGGTCAATTCCTACAGGCAGAATGGTCTTATGGGGGATGCAGGCCTGAATAGAATGCAGCGCGGCATCGCGCGATGATGGATCGCCGGCAACAAACTCTCCCGGCAGATGCCGCGCATACCACGCAGAAGATGATGGCGGAGCCAATTCAGACAGGCTTTGATCCGCCCGGAGCAGGAAATACTTGTTAACCCGACGGAAGCGCCCCTGATGGAAAAGGATGCTGCCATAAAGCTGGCGAGAGGGATCAAGGGCCAGCGCTTCTTGCGCGTCGGGCTGCGTCGCCGGCAAGTCTTCACCTGGTTGTTCGGCTGGAAATCTGCATTCGCCAGTAAAGTGGTCTAGCTGAAAAGAAGTATTGGAGCAGCGGATTACAACGGACACAAGTCCGGGCTGTCGCCGCAGCGCGGCAATCCGGATTCTCACGGACTTGTTCTTAGGAATAACGATGGGATGATGAAAATGAAGATTCTGAAATTCCGGCAGCCGGTCCGAATCTTCCAGCGCCACGGCGATCTGGGCCATGGCTTCTATCCCTGAGACTGCGGGCAAGAGCTGTTCGCCCTGGAAAACATGCTCGGCAACATAGGGATCGGCGTCGGCGCTCAGCTCGGCGTCTGCGATCAACTCAATGCCCGGATAGTGGACCTGGATGTGTTCGAGGAAGCGGCGAAGCGGAAGTTCGGCTTCAGGGAATTGCAATGTGGGCAGGTAGCCAAAACGTCCGGTCACCACCGAAGAAACCGGCGCTTGTTTCCAACCCAGAACCGCTTTCAGCGTGCGAATTGCCTGGTCAAGAGGAAGCGGAGTGATTCCCTGGCGAACGAGTGAATCGAGCACCCCGAGACGCTGTCCCATACCGGTGCCTGCCCAGACTGACCAATCAAGATTGAGACAGCGGCATTGCGGATGATCCTGTTGCCAACGCTCGACCATTCCCGCCATCCACTCATTGGCCAATCCGTAGTGACCTTCCCCGTGCAGTCCGCTGCGGGCGATTATGGAGCCAAAGGTCAAGAGTAGCCGCAGTTTGTCGGGGCTCACAGCGTCGAGTAGATTGCGCAGTCCTGTCAGCTTTGGCGCGAGCGTCTGGTACAGATCTGCGACAGTAATCTCCTCCAGCCGCTTCGGATGGTTGATGCCCGCGCCATGCAACACCGCAGTCACGCTTCCCAATTCAGCTTCGATCCGGCGAATGACATTCAGTGTCGCCGTGGAATCTGCCACATCGGCCGCAAAATAGCGGAAGGAAACTCCGGACTCTGTAAAACGCAGCAGATTCTGTTTGAGTTCATAATCCTGCGCCGGGTTCGAGCGTCCCAGCAGTGCCAGACGGCACCCCGATTCGCGGGCAAGCTCCAGCGCACACTCCGCCGCAATGCCTTTGCCCCCGCCGGTCACCAGCAACACATCGTCAGGGCCAGGACCGATGCCGGCGGTGCTGTCATCCGGCCAAAGTGTTTTCAAACGAGGCTCACGGCGAATGCCGCCGGCATCGTAATGTGCTTCGCTGAAACCCGTGGCAGCATTGGCTTCCTGTGCCGCCCATGCGGCAGCATGGGGATGCCCGGCCGGAACATTGATGACTGTTACTTTGACCTCTGGATGCTCCAGATAAAGAGAACGTGCAAGCGCGGCGGCGCTTCCGCCATCCTGCAGGAAAACAAATTGTTGCGCGTTCTCCTTCAGCCCTGTTCGAACGGATTCCAACAGGAACGCAGCCGCTTCTTCATTGTGTTCGCGCGGCACACAGCAGATGGCGCCTTTGCCGGAAACAGACTGAAATTGTTGTTGCAGTGAAGCCTGCAACGGGGAATCTTGTCTGGCAAAGATCTGCCATGCGCCAGGAGAAATTGGCGAAACCAGGCGCAAATCGCGCTCGATTAGTTCAACCGCCAAAATCCGGAGCCACAGTTCAACTCCCTGGGGAGACTTCTCGCTAACGCGAGCGGACGTCCGAGGCCGGATTTGTTCCAGGGTTTCCGCCGCGTGAGCGATGGTTGCGTTGGAGTATTCAGCAGGAAATGCAGGTGGAGGCAGATCCAACTCAGTGGCCGCCTGCAAAATGATCTGGCTTACTGTGATGGAGTTGAGATGGAGGTCATCCAGGAAGCGGCTCTCAGGCTTGATCCCGGCAACGGGCAATTCTGTACGTTGCGCAACCAGATTGCGCAGCACATCCACTGTATTCTGCGGAACAGGAAGGGAAATTTCTTTTTGCAACGTCGTCGCATGAGAAGGTGAAACCGCCTCCAGATTGATCTTGGTTTCACATGGATTGGCCAGGAACGAATGCCTGCGCTTCAAATCAAATGGACGAACAAAACGGTTCCCGAACAAACCTTCGGGCCGGATCTTCCCGCCCATAGCAAAGGCAGCGCCGGTCGCCAGCAGCAATCCGCGCAGAGACTCTCCCGCCACATTCAATGAAATGACCGGCTTGTCCGTACATTCTGCGGCCAGGCCGGACAACACTGCGCCGGGTCCAACCTCCAGGAACAGGTCGCTCTCGGCAGCCGCGGCCGAGAGCGCGCTCGCGAATTGCACCGGCGTAGTGATCTGCCGGGTTAGCAGTTCATGCAAATCGGTATCGGATTGCAGGACCGATCCGGTAACGGTTGAGACTACGCGACGATGCAGGGAGGCAAATCGTTCCTGTTTGAGGTAATCCGAAAACCCTGTGGCCACCTCCGCCACCAGGGGCGAATGAAATGCATGCGACACCGGGAGCATCGTCGCGGCAATGCCGCTGGAGCTGACGCGGGCGGCAAATCGTTGGACTGCCTCCGCCTGTCCGGAAACTACTGTCTGCA
>DATDGH010000671.1:0-18176 GCA_036522215.1 Candidatus Angelobacter sp.
GTTTTCCGTTCCAAAACGTAATCAAGACAAGTCTTATGCAGACGGGACGGCACGCGCGTCATCTTCCCATCTCCGGAAACTCTGGTGTGGATTTGGAGAAATTGGTGAGACTGCCTTGAGAAGGTATAGTTTGGCGACAAATTCTCGGGGTCTTTCGACTGCGGTCGCCGCAGCGACCTCCGCTCAAGATGACAGTGAAAGGATTACGCCACTGACTGGAATTTCTGGTTCCACTTAAACGCCCGCACTAGCGAAAACCGCGCTAGGACGGGGCACCCTCGGTCTCGTGAATCCGGCGGTAAGCCTCGGCCACCGGTCGCACCATCTTCCCATCTCCGGAAACTCTGGTATGGACGTAGACCGCTCGCTCGACTCGCACCCCCACCACGCGCAAAACTGGCGCGCGTCGGGGACCCCGCTGAAGTCATGCCCTCTCCAGAGACTCGAACCTACCATGGTGAACAAGACGTGCCGCCCCGTCCGGGGCTCGAACTCGTTTTTTTGCTTTCCCAGCCCTCACGGGCTGGGCTCAGTAAATTGCGCGCCTCCGGCGCTGGGTCTTTGTGGCTCCTTCTTTCTCGATTCTCGGATCTAATTTTTTGGAGCCATTTGCCAGAGTCTCTGGTTCACGTAAGCGCCCCCCAGAGCGCTCGGCACTGATACAAATCTTGCTGCGCAAAGTGCATTTTTTTCCGCAACCTGCCAGAGCATTGCCCTGCGCTATACTCAGTTTTCATGCTCAACGAAACCCTGCAGCAGGGCCAGCAGATGATTGACAAGGCCCTGGAGAAGCTTTTGCCTTTGCCTACGCAGCGGCCGCAATCCATTCATCAGGCCATGCGGCACAGCGTTTTTGCCGGAGGCAAACGGCTGCGTCCCATTCTATGTATGGAGGCGGCGCGGATGATTGCAGGCAAGCTGCCGGAGGGAATCGAAGAGCTGGGCAGCGCGCTGGAGATGCTGCACACTTACTCGCTGATCCACGACGATCTTCCGGCGCTGGACAACGATGATCTTCGCCGAGGCAAGCCTACCTGCCACGTGGTCTTTGGGGAGGCGATTGCCATCCTGGCCGGGGACGCGCTGCAAACTCAGGCTTACGAAATTCTTTCCCGGTCGAAGTGTCCGCCGGAAGCACGAGTCAAGATCATTGAGGAGATTGCCCACGCTACCGGCACGGTGGATGGCATGATTGGCGGACAGGTGAAAGACCTGGAGGCGGAGCGCAGCAAACCGGATGCAGAGACTCTGGAGTATATCCATCGATCAAAAACGGGCGCGCTGATTACCGCCAGCCTGGTTTCAGGCGGAATCTATGCCGGGGGATCGCACGCGGAGGTGCAGCGGCTGCGTGATTTTGGACGGTGCATCGGACTGGCGTTTCAGATTGTGGATGATGTTCTGGACGTTACGCAGTCCTCAGAGCAACTGGGCAAGACTGCGGGCAAGGATACTGCTTCAGAGAAGGCAACGTATCCGGCGCTGTTCGGAGTGGAGGAGTCTCTGCGCAAGGCAGATGCGCTGGTAAACTCTGGATGCAATGCGCTGGATTCTTTTGGGCAGCGGGCGGGGACGTTGAAGGAGCTGGCGCACTTTCTGGTACAAAGGAAGAAATGAGGAAATCGGCTTTTGGCTTTTGGCTCTTGGCTTTTGGCCGCCGTGTAAAGACAGTTAAGCTGTCGAGTGACAAGCTGCTTTTCGCTGGCGCGAAACCAGGGTTGCCGTGTCCACCTATTCCGAGAGCCATGTTTTTAGTCATGGTGGAATCAGGCATTTGGTCTCAGCGGGAACAAGGCTACACCAACTCTGGTTTTGCTCTAGTTACCGGAGAGAAATAGCTTTGCTTCTCCGAATTCTGTTCGCTTGGTTAGCGCGCTACAGCAGTTCAACAGCATCGCATAATAAAATCGTGCCCTGTCCGAATTGCCGACAGCTTTTGAAGCCCTGGCAGCGCCGGTGATGGCGTTAAGACGGCCGGGAGCCGCCTTTAGAGCAGCCGCGTATGCAAGCAGCGCGGACTTTGGCTGGTGCAGTTCAAGAAGCATGTCGCCCAGCATCTCATATGCAGGAACCGTGCGCGACTCAACGCTGAAATATTCCTCTCTCCTGGTGGCGGCGCGCATCATGTCTAACGCCTGAGTGGTTTTGCCCTCGGCCCAGGCCAACCATGCCCTTGCCTCGAGCTGTTGCACGCTGATGTCAGAATTGCGGGAACGGCAAGTGTGCATCTGGGCATCCACGCTGCGCATGTAAGCCAGCATACCCGTGCGGGCTTCATCCAGCTTCTTGAGGTTTTGGCGAGCAGATACGATATCACCGGTTCTGGCAGCGCCGATGGCGCGAGCCCAAAAAGTACGAACTCTGGCATAAGGAAAGGCCGTTGGCCGGGGGGGCAGAGAGGAAGCTTGCTTCCAGTCGTGAGTCTCAACAGCATACAGAGCTTCCAGGATGGATAGATGATTGACGACGTCAATGGTGGTGGCCCCAGGAAAAGAACGGATGCGCTCTACAACCTGAAGTGCATCTTCATCCTGGCCAGTCTGGAGATATGAATAAGCGAGATACATCACGGCATGCAAGGCATCGCCTGATCCGTCATCGCGCAGTGATCTGGTTGCCTCCTCGGCAGCAGCAAGAGAGGCGAGATTAGAGGAAATCGATTCCTGCCACATTCCGAGACGGGCAAAGATGTGCGCGGGCATGTGCAGGGCGTGAGGCGAGGAGGGTGCGATTTGAGCATAGCGAAGAGCAGCGGGTAAAGCCAGATGGGCGAGGTCAGCGGTATCTGCAGCATGAATCAGATAATGGGCCGCTCCTGGATGTTCGGGCTGGTCAGCAAACAAGGTCTGCAAAAGCGCAATCGCCTTTTTTTGATTGGCCAAACGGTCAGGAGCCTGCTCGGGCAGTGTGAGCAAAGAGAGCGCATAGAAAGCTGCGGCATCGGCATCTTGAGGATAGTGTTCATGCACCTGGAGCATCTTTGCGGAGTACGCCTGGATGCGTGATGCTCGCCCAAGATTTTCTTCCGGCTGGAAAAATGCTATGGCCGCATTGAGATAGGCGGTCTCACGTTGATCTTTTCTTAGCAGGGGTCCGGCCTTGGCCAGGTAGTAGCGACCTTTCTGCAAGGCTTCTGCGCTGGGCCAATCCCAAAGTTGATGATAAAGAGTCATGGCCGCGCCCCAATAAGCAATGGAGCACTGCGGGTCCTTTTGGGCCACCTGGGAAAAAGTCTTTTCTGCGAGCCCATATTGAAAGGAATGAAGCATGGCAACGGCGGCGTCAAAATCCTCCTGCACCTGTGCCGAGCAGGAATTGGCAAAATGCAATCTGCCGAACCCCCTGGAGTTGGAGGGGACGGCATAGAGACTTGCAGGTAACGGAAGGCAGGCCAGGTTCAATGCGACTATGCAAGTGGTGACAAACTTTGCCATGCTTCATGCCCTCATATTTCTTCGCTCTCCGCTGCTCATCCCTGGCAGAGAGGTTTTCTGGCGGTTTCCAGGGCGGGAAGTGGCCCTTGATGAGCACCAGTTATGCTGAGGGGGTCGGAGAGCCTTGATCTGCCCCTCTTTCAGCATGAATTTTTTGTGACCTTGAATCTCTCTCTGCTGCTCATCCCTGACAGAGAGAATTTCTGGCGGTGAGAGCGTGACGCAAACGCCCGACGAGCACCAGCCATGATGAAGGGTTTCCGGTGGAGAGTGATCTCCTGCCTTCAGCACAGATAGAAGAAGGTTTACGAATTGGCAGGCTTTAAATCGAAGGGGGGCCACGTCCAGGAGGTGACCAGAGAAAACCCGACTCCAGCATGATGCCGGCAAAATGAGGCTTTTCCGAGAGCTCATGCAGAGAAACCACATGCGTCCGAGCAGGAAGGATTATGGTCACGCTCGAGCAGCTTGTGGCGCAGCAGTTCATGGGACATTTCGGAGCAGCGGCACCGAGAGAGGGCTGAAGATCGACGGTTGAGGCTGTCTCCTCGTCGTCTTGATTCATGGGCATGTCACAGTGATGGACAGCGACTGCTCTGTGGCAAACTGCGGCCCTCGCTACCTGATGGCAGGCGGTTACACGGACGGGACCATGACCCGATATCAGCAGGCCAATGAGCGCCGAGATGGAGGTGAATTGACGCATTCTAAAAGCAGCTAGCTATATCTTCCGAACCCCTGAACAAAAAGCAAACCGCCTTCCCTTACTAATGGGATTTGTGTCCATAGTGAAAGCGATAGCGAATCTCCCCGTAAATTTCGCGCGGGTTGTTGAAATGAAATCCCCCGAAGGTCAAGCTGTTGTCAAGCAGCAGATGACGGTTGGCGACGTTCAGTACGGAAACGGAAGCCGAGAATTTTTCTCCAAAGGACTTGCCCAGTGTCACGTCGGCGGTGGTGTGTCCGGGCAGGTGGGCTGGCGGAGGACTACCGTTGGAGAAACCGGAACCATAGTAGACGTTGGTGGAAACAAATGCCTGCCAGGGAAGGCTGGCATCAAAACCCACGTTCAGGGTGTTGCGCTGGTCGTGATCAAGAGTAAAGAAGCCGCCGGGCGGCGAGAAACTCGTCAGACCGCCAGTGACCCCTCCGTTTCCCTGTGCGATCTGGTTGGAATAGGCGAGATGGAAATGGCCGAGGCGCCACAGACGCGGAGAGCGGAGAGTAAGTTCCCAACCACGAATGAGCGCTCCGGCTACAGTGATAGGGAAAAACACATTGGAGTTCCCAACCGGATTGTGGTCAAAGAAATTTCTCACGTGGGTGCGGAATTCATCGATGTCCATAGACCATCCACGAAACGGAATCGTGGCGCCGAACTGGTGCTCCTCATCGCGCTCGCCATGCAGAGGAATGAAACCCAGGTTCTGGCTGGTGACGAAGTCCAGAAGTGGTCCGGAGGCGGTAATGAGCGGAGGGGCCTGGTAGAAATCGCCATAAAAACCGCGCAAGACCACATTGAAACGTGGAATTTGCACGGCAACACCGATCCGCGGGCTGGTGGCATTTTCCACTATCCCGGCGGAGAAGTGGGTCTGCCGGACGCCTCCCATCAGGGTGAGCCAGGGCGTAACTTTGAGCTTGTCCTGAATGTATACCGCTTCCAGGCCGCCGTTGGCCAGTTCAGTATCAGTGAAATTGGGGTTGCTCAAGTCATTGAAGATGAGGCCGAAGAGCTGGCTATCGTGTTGTTGGAAGCCGAATAACCCAACCTGCACGTCATTCCTGGTCAGGTTCACGTTGAACGTGGCTTGGCCTCCCGCGTAGCGCGACACTCGGTTGTCCGTGGTGCTGATGGGGAAATCGTTCTGCCCACCTTCAAAATTGGCGCTGTTGTAGTGAAAGAAAGGTGAAACCGTGAGCACCATTTTGCTGTTGAGGGTCTTAACCCAGGAAAAATTCACGAAGGCGTCTGCTTCGTGTTCTCCATCAGCGGTGGTGTCGCCGAGACTATTGGGAATCTGATAGTAATCGCGACGCAGAGACGTCACCAGTCGCAACTGGTCCTGCGGGGTGGCGTTCAACACGAACGATGCGAAGCCTCCATAGCCATTTTCTGCGTCGTGAATAATCTGGCCGACCGGCGTCTGTATCCCCAGGTTGCTACGGTTGCCATTGACGCTCGCATAATAGGCAAAGCGGTCCGTATGACTGCCGAAGTTAAGCTGGTCGTTAGTCTGGTAAAAATTGCCGGCGCTCACGATGAGTTCGGCCTGGTTATTCCGTTCGAAGCCGGTTCTGGGTACAACATTAAAGACGCCATAGGTGCGATCACCTTCGTCGGCTTCGTAGCTGCCCCGGTGCACTTCCAGATAATCGATGTCCTTGGGGTCGAATTGCGGTCCAAGGTTGCTGGCAATATTTGTATTGGGGACTTCCACGCCGTCGATGAGCCAGCTTACCTGGTGTCCGCCGCGAACATGCAATTGGTCGTGGGTGAAATAAGCTCCCGGGACGAAATCGGTGATGATGGCCAGGCTGTTGCTACGGTCCGCTCCCGGGGTGCGCTGGATATCCTGGCGGCTAACCAGCGTGGTCGGAGTCGAAGACTCCACGTTCGCCGCAGCCGGTTCGGCGGAAACGTCTACTATCTCCTGGGTAGCTGCCACATTCAATGCAAAATGGAGAATAGGCGAAGAACCAGACGTCACAGTAACAGCTTGCTCTGAAGCGCCAAAGCCACGCTGCGTGACGGTAATTCGATGGTCGCCGATTGGCACCGTGCTGAATGTAAATTGGCCTTCATCATCAGTCTGTGTGGTTTGCGACCAATCCGAGGTGGCCGATTTTACTTTTACTTGAGCGCCGGCGATCGGACGATGCTGCGGATCATGGACAATTCCGTGGATAGTGCCGAAGATGGTTGCGGAGCCGGGAACAGAGGCCAGTATTACCAGGATGGCTGCGATTCCAATTAATCGCCTGAGCATTTGAAAAATCTCCTTGATTTCCGGGACGGTTATGCAAATCAGAAAAGCAGTTCTTCCTGCCAGCGAACCAGAACTGATGCTTTGAAATAACGGTCAGATACAACCGCTCAATGCAGTTCCGCTTTTCTGGGCTTTGGAGCGCGAGGAAATCAGACGCCAGGAGGGCCGCGATCAGTATGGGAGGAGAATCCGGGCGTGGAGAATGCTACTGCGGGGATGCAGACGTGATCTTCAAATGACAGCAATACAGCTATAAGAGCGGTAGCGGGCACGGCAGAGCCGTTTCCAGTGATTCCCTGCATGCAACACTGCATGGGGCAATCATTGGGGTGAGCTTTGATTACGCTGGTGGACTCGGATGCGGACGCCTCGTCTTCCTCGGCCATCATGTCGCAGTGGTGCCGAGCGTGCGCAGCGGTGCTGCTCTGATGAAGCGGGGTGCGGTGACACATGGCTGTCTTGTTCATTGCTTGACAGGCGCTGGCCCAGACGGGCATTCCTGTGGAGCAGATCAGAGCGGTGATTACCGTGATGGCGAGAAGACGCCGCATGTGGAGACTATCCTATACTCCGAAAAGCACATAAAAATCAAGTGCCTGTGGTTCAGAGCAATTAGAGCTTGTTCCAAAAATGCTTTTGGGGACAGAGATTTTGAGCCTCAGGGGCTGAAGCCCACAGGTTTTTAAGGGTTTTAACGGCACCGTCCCTTTCTCGTTGCAAATCGCTAAAGGCTTCGCCTTTGAGACGGTGCGGAGCACCGTCTGTACGCTTGAGCTGCTTTCTTGGGAACGCAGTAGGATCGAGGCAGGCTATATCAAACCCTACTCCCACTCAATCGTCCCTGGCGGTTTGGAAGTCACGTCGTAAACTACGCGGTTGATTCCACGGACTTCGTTCACGATGCGGTTGGAAATCTTCTTCAGCACGTCGTGGGGAAGTGGGACCCAGTCGGCGGTCATTCCGTCTTCAGAATGGACGGCGCGGATGGCGCAGGTGTAGGCGTAGGTGCGCTGGTCGCCCATCACGCCTACGGACATCACCGGCAAAAGCACGGCGAATGATTGCCAGATCTGGTTATAGAGGCCGGCAGCCTTGATCTCAGTGACAACAATGTCGTCGGCTTCCTGGAGCAGTTGGATCCGTTCCGGAGTGACTTCGCCCAGGATGCGCACGGCCAGCCCGGGACCGGGAAAGGGCTGGCGCTGAAGAATTTCTTCCGGCATGCCCAGTTCGCGGCCGATGCGCCGGACTTCATCCTTGAACAGGTCTTTCAGAGGTTCAATAAGCTTGAGCTTCATTTTTTCCGGCAGGCCGCCTACGTTGTGGTGGGTCTTGATGGTCTGCGATGGTCCGCGAACGCTGCGCGATTCGATCACATCAGGATAGAGAGTGCCCTGCACAAGCCATTCGACTTTGCCGATAGTTCTTTCGATGCGGTGGGCTTCCTGATCAAAGACCTCGATGAATTCGTTGCCGATAATCTTGCGCTTTTTTTCCGGCTCGGTGATGCCGGACAGTTGGTTTAGAAATTTTTCTCCGGCATCTACCGCAACCAGGTTGAGTCCCAGCTTGCCGCGGAGGTTCTGCTGTACTTTCTGGAACTCGTTCTTGCGCAACACGCCGTTGTTGACGAAGACACAGGTCAAACGGTCGCCCAGAGCTTTGTCCACAAGGGTGGCGGCCACGGCTGAATCCACGCCGCCGGAGAGAGCGCAGATGGCCCTTCCCTTCTCGCCCACGGTTTCGCGCACCTGGCGAATAGCTTCCTGGATAAAGTGCTGCGGGGTCCAGTCACCGCGCGCGCCGCAGATGTCATAGACAAAATTGCGCAGCAGGTCTTTGCCCTGCCTGGTGTGGTGGACTTCAGGATGGAATTGCACCGCCCAGATTCGCTGCGACTCATTCTGCATGGCAGCAAGCGCATTGCTGGTGGTGGCGACGGGAGTGAAACCTGGCGGAAGCTGCTGGGCCTCGTCCCCGTGGGACATCCAGACATTCAGGTTCTTAGGAAGGCCTTTAAACAGCCGGGATTCACTCTGAACATTCACTTCAGCATGGCCGTACTCGCGCCGCGGGCCAGGGGTAACTTTGCCGCCGAGCTTATGAGCAATGAAATGCAGACCGTAACAGACGCCCAGCACAGGCAATCCCTGGGCCAGCACCTTTTCGTCGGCCGGGGGAGCATCGGGATCATAGACAGAGAACGGGCCTCCGCTCAGAATGATGCCGGCCGGACGGTAACTCTTGATCTCTTGCAGGGATGCGGTGCAGGGCAGGACAACGGAAAAAACTTTCAGTTCGCGGATGCGGCGCGCAATAAGCTGCGTGTATTGCGAACCGAAGTCAAGGATTACTATTGATTGATCTTCCACGGACAATTGTGCTTCATTCAATGCTGAGTGTAAAGAGGTATCGGCGAATTTGGTAATTGGGTAATTTTGTAAACCCTTTAATGTTTGAAGCAGCCAGCGATAAAGTCCCGGGCCTAAAGGCCCCAATCTCTGAGCACCGCAATTTCCGCGGGCTCTAAAGAGCCCGCTCCCCGGACTAAAGCAGAACCAGAGTTGGTGTAGCCCATCAAAATCTGTGAGCCGCGCGACCGCGCGTCTCAGAGACGTAGCATGCTACGTCTCTACGCCATCGGTTCATGGCATTTGGGCTACAGCTTCGCTGTTTTTTCTTTAAAGTCCGGGGCTTCCACCTGCGATTCGACCTATTTTTGAAACACGCTCTACGCAGTTTTTTACTTCACAACCACGTTCACGAGTTTGCCGGGAATCACGATGGTCTTGACCAATTGCCTGCCTTCGAGGGCGGCGCGAACTTTTTCGTCGGCCAAGGCATGCTCTTCCACAAATTCTTTCGCGCTATCCACAGGGACAGTGATTTTGCTGCGGAGCTTACCGTTGATCTGGATGGGATATTCGATTTCTTCTTCTTTGGCCAAGGCCGGGTCGTACTCCGGCCAGGGATGGCGCAAGAGATTGTCAGTTTCTCCCAAAGCTTCCCACAGCTCGGCGGCCAGGTAAGGAGCAAAAGGAGCGAGCAAGCGCACCACGCTGCGCTCGGCGTCGGCCACAACTACCGCGGGAATTTTGCCGGTAGCAATCTTGTCTTCCGCGCCATAGAGTTCATTCATCAACTCCATGATGGCGGCAATGCTGGTGTTGAAGTGCCAGCGTCCATGAAAATCGTCGGTGACGCGTTTCATGGTCTGGTGGAGTTTGCGCTGGATGGCGCGCGCTTCGGGCGGCAATGCCGCCTGGGAGGCAGGTGGGGATGGTTGTTCTCCTCGCGCCAACTGTGCGTGACGCATGACGAAGCGATACACACGCGACAAGAAGCGATGCACACCCTCTATACCCGCATCCTGCCAGTCCAGATCGCGGTCCGGCGGCGCGGCAAAGAGCGAATAGGTGCGGGCGGCGTCGGCGCCGTAACGTTCTACCATTTCGTCAGGAGAAACGATGTTCCCTCGGTTCTTTGACATCTTGGCGCCGTCTTTGATGACCATACCCTGAGTGAAGAGGCGAAGGATGGGTTCGGAATTGCGCACGAGCCCGAGGTCGCGCATGAACTTGGTCCAGAAGCGCGAATAAATCAGGTGCAAAATGGCATGCTCTATGCCCCCGATGTACTGATCGATGGGGAACCAGTAGTCAACCGTATCGGTGTCCAGCGCGCGGTCCTCAAGATGAGCACAGGTGTAGCGATAGAAATACCACGACGAATCCACGAAGGTGTCCATGGTGTCCGTCTCGCGGCGAGTGGGGCCGCCACACTTTGGGCAGGTTGCGTTCACAAATTCGGGCACACGCGCCAAGGGCGAACCGCCCTGCAAGGTGATCTGGAGGTTGTCCGGCAACAAGACGGGAAGCTGGTCCTCCGGCACAGGAACTATGCCACACCTGGCGCAATAGAGCATGGGAATAGGGGTGCCCCAATAGCGCTGGCGAGAGATGCCCCAATCCTTGAGCCGGTAAGTCACAGTCTTTTTGCCGAAGCCGCGCTGCTCGGCTAATGCGGTCATCTTCTCAATGGCCTCCTGATTGGAGAGCCCGTTGAACTCACCAGAGTTGATGAGCAGACTCTCTTTTTCCGTATAGGGCAGAATGGACGAATCTTTTTCATCGGAGGGCGGCGGCTCGCCTGTGCGACGCGGAAGGATGACTACACGAATTTCCAAGTCGTATTTCTTAGAGAAGTCATAGTCACGCTCATCATGGGCAGGGACAGACATGATTGCGCCCGTGCCGTAGTCCATCAAAATATAATTTGCTACCCAGATGGGGATGTTTTCCTGATTGAAGGGATTGATGGCGTAGCGTCCGGTAAAGACGCCATGCTTTTCGATTGCGCCCACGTCCCCTGCGTCGCGCGCCTTGCGTTGCTCCCGCACCAATTCCTCCACCCTGGCATGGAGATGGTGATCGTTCCCGATGAGATCAGTAACGAGAGGATGTTCCGGCGCAAGCTGGATGGAGGTTGCGCCGTAAATGGTGTCTATGCGGGTGGTGAAGACGGTAATTTTGCCTCCAGCATGGCCAGCAGGACCATCGAGCTTGAAGTCCACGAGCACCCCTTGGCTGCGGCCAATCCAGTTGCGCTGCATGGTGCGCACTCTTTCCGGCCAGCCTTCAAGGTGATCAAGCTCGCGGAGCAACTCTTCCGAGTAGTTGGTGGTGCGGACAAACCATTGCTCAAGCTCCCGCTGCTCAACGGGCGTTTCTTCATGACGCCAGCAACATCCATTGGAGAGCACCTGCTCGTTGGCGAGCACCGTAGCACACTCCGGACACCAGTTCACCTTGCTATTCTTGCGGTATGCCAGTCCGCGTTCATAGAGTTTCAAAAAGAACCATTGGTTCCAGCGGTAGTAGTCGGGCAAACAACTGGTAATTTCGTGCGACCAGTCATAAGCGAAGCCAAGCCGCTTCATCTGCGCCTTCATATGGGCGATGTTGCGCAGCGTCCACTCTTTGGGGGGAACGTTGTTTTTGATAGCGGCGTTCTCTGCCGGAAGCCCGAAAGCGTCCCAGCCCATGGGATGAAGGACGTTGTACCCACGCATCCACATGTGGCGGGCAAGGGCATCGCCAATAGCGTAATTGCGGACGTGGCCCATATGCAGCGCGCCGGAAGGATACGGGAGCATCTCCAGGACGTAATACTTTTTGCGCTTGCTGTCATGCGGTTCCGCGGCATAGAGCGTGGGATCGCCCTGGAAGCGGGCAAACCACTTCTCCTCGATCTGCTTAGGATCGTAGCGGAGCTCGCGCTGCTCGGGTTGGTTCACGGTCATGTCTTGTGTTTCAGGCATAAGAAAACTTAATCGTACAGACGGCGCTCCGCGCCGACTGCACGGGAATCAATTCTCTTTTTTGCGGGCTTCTTCTTTTCCGCTAAATCCACCAGCGATTTCAAAAGCGCTACATTTCTTAAATCATCCTGGGGCTCGTCAATGGGCGTTTCGGCAATGAAGGCCGCGTGCCGGGTGCGCGGATCATTCAATAAGCGCCGAAACGGCTCCAGCCCGATGGTGCCCTTGCCGATATGTTCATGGCGATCACGCTTTGAACCACGCGGGTCCTTGGCGTCGTTGCAATGCCAAACCTCCACGCGCGACAACCCAACTGCCCGATCCAGCTCCTGCATTGTCTGCTGCCATCCGGTTTCGGAAACAATGTCGTATCCGGAAACGTGGGTATGGCAAGTATCAATGCATGCGCCCACAGGGCAAACTTGCTCGAGACAGGTGAGCAACTGGCCTACCTGCTCGAACGAGCCGCCGAGGGAAAACTCGGCCCCTGCGGTGTTCTCAATCAGGACCTTGAGATTGGATTTCTCCAGGTCAAGTTCCTGAGCGGCTTCTGCAATGGACGCCGCAACCAGTTCCAAGCCTTCTTCCCGGCTGCGGCCGCGAAACGATCCCGGATGCAGCACGACGAAATCCGCTTTCAGGGCCTGTGCCCGCTGCAACTCGCCGCGAAACGCCGCGACCGACTTGCGATGAAACTCGCGGGTTGCACTGGCCAGATTCACCAGATAACTGGAGTGAATCACCAGCGGGGAGATCCCGTATTTCTCCCGCAGGCCCAACATCGCCTGGCACTGCTGCAGGCTCAGGGAATACGGCTTCCACTGGCGCGGGCTGGAAGAAAAAATCTGAAATGCATTGGCGCCCAGCCGATAAGCGCGTTCCGCCGCGCAATCCACTCCGCCGGAAGTAGAAGTATGGATGCCGATCCGCCTTGGTCCGGGCTTTGGCGGCTCTCCTTTGGACCAAAGCAGGACATCCTTCATGCTGAGTTTGGTTTTCATCCGCCTGCGGGTCAAGCAACACTATCAAAACCGCGGCGCAAAGCCGCGTATTTCCCGCAACCTTCCAGCATCCGATCAACGTAGTGCTAAGTCATTGATTTTAACATGCTAAGACGTTGATCAGGGTTTGCCCAAGCGGCCCCAGAAAAGTTACACTGAGTGGGTCAAAAGTTCAGGTGTAGCCGGCATCCTGACAAACTGCCACGGGTTTCTGCAGTTTGAAATCGTTGTTTCCCTTTAAGGGAAACTTTCCAGTCATGGTTTCATCGTTGGTTTGAAAACAAAGTTGAGGGTCCCATGCTAGTTGTAATGCAGGCGCATGCCAGCGAAGAAGAAGTACGCGCGGTTTGTGAAAAGATCGAGTCTCTGGGTTTGCGTGCCCACCCAATACCGGGAGCACAGCGCACGGCAATCGGCATCACCGGGAACTCCGGCGCGGTGGAGATCGGCCTGGATGAGATGTCGGGCGTGCAAGAAGTTATCCGGGTCAGCAAGCCTTACAAGCTGGTCAGTCGTGATGTAAAGGAAGACAACACTGTTGTTCGTTTTCCCGGGAGCGATGGCAGTTTTGGCGGCCGCGATCTGGGGATTGTGGCCGGTCCGTGCTCGGTGGAGTCACGAGAACAGGCCTTCACCATCGCAGAACGGATTGCCAGGGCAGGCGCGCGATTCTTTCGTGGAGGCGCCTACAAGCCGCGCACCTCACCCTATGCGTTTCAAGGATTAGGCGAAGAAGCTCTCAAATTGATGGCAGAGATCCGGGAGCGCTTTGGCCTGCGGATTGTAACGGAGGCGATTGACAACGAATCACTGGAACTGGTGGCGGAATACGCAGACGTAGTGCAGATTGGCGCGCGCAACATGCAGAATTTTTCCCTGCTGAAAAAAGCGGGAAGGTTGCGCAAGCCGGTGCTGCTGAAACGGGGCATGGCCGCCACACTGGAAGAGTTCCTGATGGCGGCAGAGTACATTCTAAGTGAAGGCAACTACGAAGTTGTGCTTTGCGAACGCGGAGTGCGCACCTTTGCCGATCACACTCGCAATACCCTGGACCTGAGCATTGTGCCGGCGGTGCAACGACTCAGCCATCTACCCATTGTGGTTGATCCCAGCCACGGAACGGGCAAACGGGATAAAGTGTTGCCGATGTCGAGAGCAGCGGTGGCCACGGGCGCAGACGGCCTGCTGGTAGAGGTGCACCACGATCCTGACCGCGCACTTTCTGACGGACCGCAATCCCTTGTGCCCGACCAGTTTGACGAGCTGATGACAGAAATCCGCCAGATTGCGGCGGTTGTGCATCGCCACGTGCAAGAACCGCTGCCCCAGCCAGCCAGGGTAAAGGCTGCAAAATAACTTGCGCCGACATTTTGCTTTTTCTTCAACGCTGCTCCTATGCGCGTTCTGCGGCTGCTCTGATCCGCCTGAACCCGTCCCTAATTATCACGAGTATGCGTACGTGACTAATGGCGGCAGCAACACGGTGACGGTAGTTGATTTAAGAGCGCTGCATATTTTGACGATCGTGGCCGTGGGAAAAAGCCCTACCGGAATTGCCACTAACCCAAACAAGAATGAGATCTACGTTGTCAATACTGATTCCAACAACCTCAGCATTATCGATGCCGAGACCAATAAAGTGGTTTCTACCATTGGAGTGCATCGGGGGCCTTACGCCATTGAAGTGTCTCCGGACGGCAAGCGCGGCTACGTTGCCAATTCGGGATCAGCCAATCTCTCTGTGATTGACCTGGATCAACGCAAAGTGATCAGCACCATTCAGACGGGAAACGGCAGCAATCTGGCCAAAGTGAGTCCCGATGGGACGCTGGCGGTGATCTCGCTTCGCGATGAGGACTCAGTTGCGATCGTGGACACGGAAAAACTGACGCTGCGCAACAAGATCAAAATCTGCTCTAAACCAGCAGCCGTCAATATTGCCATGGATTCGAGCAAGGCCTTTGTCGCCTGCACGGGTGGCGAGGAGGTGGCAGTGATTGATCTTAAGACGGACCAACTCCTCACCTTGCTGGAGGTGGGCAAGACGCCCATTGATGTGGCGGTAAAGCCGGATGGCGGCGAGGTATTCGTTTGCAACTTTGACGCCAACTCGGTTTCGGAAATCATCGTCAAATCCAATGAAGTCAATAGCAGCATCTCCATTGGAGACCATCCCGTTCGTGTTCTGGTATCTCCGGACAGTTCCCTGCTATTCGTGAGCAATTTTGGTTCAGACTCAGTGGCAGTTTACAGCATTGACGATGGACGCCGGATCGGTTCAGCGGGAGTGGGAAGACATCCGGAAGCGATGTCGTTTTCTCCCAACCAGCTGCTGCTGCTGGTGGTGGACACCATGAGCAACGATCTGGCCGTGCTAGAACTCACCGACAGCAAAGGGCGTCCGCGGCCGGAAGCTCCACTGCTGGAGACCATGGTGCCGCTGGGAAGCAATCCTCGCGCGATTGTGGTGAAGGCTTTCGTGAGCCAGAAGTAATCGGGTCACCCCACCCCATCACGCGCAAAACCGGCGCGTGCATTCGGATTGGGAAGATATTCACCGCCACTGCGGGGAAATTATTGGAGTCCCAAGCCGCCGTCCACCAGCACGATCTGGCCGGTTATGAAGTGAGGGGCTGTAGCCAGGTACATGACTGCGCTGACTACATCTTCCGCTGTGCCGTTGCGGCGCATGGGCGTTTTGTCGGCGAATTTTTTTGCCTGAACCGGATCTCCTTCGCCGTAATACAGCATTCCCGGAGCGACGCAGTTTACGGCGATCTCAGGCGCGAGTGACTTGGCCATCACACGGGTGAGCATGTGCAGCGCGGCTTTGGAGGCACAATAGTGAGCGTGAGTGGACCAGGCTTTTTCTCCGCCTAAGGAGCCTATGTTGATGATTCTTCCCGAAGTGGCCCGCAGATAAGGGATACATTGCTTTGACACCAGAAATGGGCCACGGACATTGGTATCGAACATGTTGTCCCACTGTTCTTCTGTTATGTCCGGGAACAGAACGTCCTCATAAAATCCGGCATTGCTCACCAGCAGATCAACCTTCGACCACTGTTTGAGGATTGAACCGAATGCTTCAGAGATACTGCGTCCGTCGCGGAGGTCGCATTTCACTGCCAGCGCCTGGACGCCGGTTTTTTTAATTTCCGCGAGGGTTTGCGCGGCTTCCTGCGCAGAATGCAGATAGGTAAATGCCACCTGCGCGCCAGCGCGCGCCATGGCCAGGGCAATCGCCTTGCCCAGATGCTTGGCGCCGCCGGTGATCAGAACTGTTTTTCCCTCCAGGTGTGCCATCCGAAGGATTGTAAATGGTGAAGGCTGAATCCTTTCTGCCGTGGCGGTATCCAATCCAGCTATGAGCAGCCATCTCTTATTTGTGTCAGAGAACGGAGCGACCGCTGCCGAAGTGCGGCAGCCAGCGACGGAAGCTGAAGCGCTGGACGCTTACTCGCGCGTAGTAACGCATGTTGCAGAGTCGGTGAGTCCATCTGTAGTGCGCATTACGGTGGAAAATAACCGCGCAGGTCGCGCACGCGGCGAGGGCAGCGGTTCAGGATTCGTCTTCACACCGGACGGCTTTATTCTGACGAACAGCCATGTGGTGCATGACGCAGATGCCATTCGCGTGCGGACGCTTGAATCAGGGAGCTTCCCTGCGCGGCTGATTGGCGAGGATCCGGATACGGACCTGGCGCTTTTGCGCGTAGACGCGCCGGCCCTGCATGCAGTCAAGCTGGGCGATTCGCGCAAGATCCGAGTGGGCCAACTGGTGGTGGCGATCGGCAATCCGTATGGGTTCCAGTACACCGTGACCGCGGGCGTGGTCAGCGCACTGGGACGCTCATTGCGGTCGCAGTCCGGCCGCTTAATTGATGATGTGATCCAGACTGACGCGGCTTTGAATCCGGGAAATTCCGGAGGACCGCTGGTGAACGCCGCGGGACAGGTGATCGGCGTGAACACGGCAACTATTTTGCCGGCCCAGGGACTCTGTTTTGCCATATCCATCAACACGGCGCAGTTCATCGCCAGCAAGCTGATTCGCGATGGAGTGATACGGCGAGGATACATCGGCGTGCAGGCGCAGACGGCCCCGATCAACCGCAACATTGCTCGCTATTACAACCTAAGCATCCATACGGGCGTACTGGTGCTGGTGGTGGAACCGAACAGTCCTGCGGAAAGAGCCGGACTAAAGGAAGGCGACGTGATCGTTGCCCTGGCGGGCGAGCCGGTGGAAGGGGTTGACGTGCTGCACCGGCTGCTGAGCGAGGAAACAGTTAATGTTCGCATTGACCTGGTGGTGATTCGCGGAACGCAAAGGCTGGAGATGAAAGTTTTGCCGCAGGCGCGCCAGCGCTAGGTTGCTATGCGATCAACTACGAGAATTTCGCTGTCTTGTAAGGCAAGAGTTACAGACCGAACAGTTCACGCAATCGTTTGGTCTGGGCCCGGCTTACGGGAACCTCAGTTTGTTTGCGGTCGTCCATGCGAAGCTGATAGGAGCTTTTAAACCAGGGCACGACTTCCTTGATGCGGTTGATGTTGACGACGAAGGAACGGTGCGCGCGCCAAAACATATCAGCATCCAGGCTGGACAGAAATTCTTCCAGGGTGCGGCAATTGGACTGGCCTTCAATACTGTTGGAAACCACAGTGATCACACCATCTTCAATCGAGGCGAAGCAAACATCCTTTTGATCGACCAGAAACAACCTGCCGGCGGAGCGTAGCAGAACTTTGGATCGCTGCGGACGCTGCGCTTCCAGCATTTTGACCAGTGAATCCAGCTTGTCTGTGCTGGCGGATGGTCCCTGAAGCTTCTTTCGCGCTTTGTCCACCGCCTGGTTGACGCGTTTCTTGTCGAAGGGCTTCAGCAGATAGTCAACCGCGTTTACTTCAAAGGCCTTCACGGCGTATTGGTCGTAGGCGGTGGCAAAGACGATCTGGGGCAAGGAGATCTTTCGATCCATCAGCTTCTTGAGGACGCCGAAGCCATCCAGCCCGGGCATCTGGACATCGAGAAAGACAATGTCGGGTGAATGCTCTTTGATGAGGCTGACAGCCTCAAGGCCATTATGGCCCTGGGCGACGATGCTGACATCGTCGACGGACTTGAGCAAGTAGCTCAGCTCATCCAGCGCGAGTTGTTCATCATCCACAATGACCGCTGAAAGCGGCACAGAGTTGCCTCCGGGGTTAAGTATAGAGTGTTGGCGCGTTATGGCTCAACAGCCCTGCCACAATCGGGTTATCGGTGTATCGGGTCATCGGGTCATCGGAAGACACAACCCGTGCGATTTGTGAAGGTTAGTAATCAATCCTGAGAACTGAAATCATTCTCATCTGTGTCATCAGCAGTTAAGCTTTTCTCTAACTGCTGCGTTCTACGACAAACTCGGGCGCAAACTGCAATGCA
>DATDGH010000672.1:0-13082 GCA_036522215.1 Candidatus Angelobacter sp.
GTAAAGAGAGAGAATGCGGGAGAAACGCATGCTGGATTTCTCCAGTTCCGCTTGCGATGAAGGAAGCCAGTAGACCGCCAATCCTTGTGCAGGCGGTGGATCGCTGGACTGGACCAGCTTCCATGGAACCGGGTAAGTCTCCTGGCTGCTGCCAGAGCCGCTACCCATGCCTCCCATACCGCCACCGCCACCGCCTCCGCATGTGGCCCATTCCTGTGAGACCAGCGTCAAAATAACAAGCATGATGGACAACAAACGGACGGGCGATGTTCTCTTTGTCATAGGACGGGATTATATCTCTGGCTGCACCTGGTGGGCAAAGCGATCCCCTGCGGGACTTCTGGCTGCAATTGCTGTTAACTATGAGCGTTGCCAACTGGGAAACGAAGGAACCGTTCCATGAAAAAGAAATCCTTTTTTGCAGTGATCGCCATGATTGTCACTTCACCCTTATGGAGCCAGGGCAGACACCAGGAGGCCGCGGATGGGCCCTTCAATATTCCAACCGGTCCGTCCGTCAAACTGGATGGCGTGATCTCCGCCGGTGAGTGGGACCATGCTGTAAAGGTCCAGATCGCGGTTGCGACCAACTGGACAGTTACCGCTCTGCTGCAACACGATGATAAGAATCTCTACGTGGCATTTGTTAACCTGCGGCACGCCGGCGTTGAGCGATATCCGGAGGTCTTGCTGGATCCCGCAAATCAGAAGCCCCTCATCTGGCAAAAAGGCCAGTGGTGGCTGCACGCTTCCTACAATCTCTGTGAGTCGAACGTGAAGCCGGATGAATACGCCAGTTGTACGCCTTCGAAGCCAGGATGGGACGCTACTCGATTTCCTTTGAGAGGCAATGTTTCAGAGATCGCAATATCCCTCGACAAGGTTGGGCTTTCGGCAAGAAGTCCGTTCGGGATCGCGTTGGATGTAACCGACACAAAAGGCCAGTGGAACTTCTGGCCCCCGGCTGCCAGGTTGACATCGCCATTCAGTTGGCAAACGGCGATTCTTGCCGGCAGCCGGGAACTAGGAATTGGTAAGTAAGACTTTGAAAGCAATCCAGGATCACTTGTTGATGTCTTCTTTGTTCTCCAGGCGCTTCACCAGAGCTTCGAAGGCCGGCTTATTGGGATCTGTGGCCCCGGCAGCCGCAATTTTCATCTCTTTTACGGCAGTGTCAAAGTCTCCCTTGGCGCATGCCATCCGGGCAACTTCGCTGTGGACCAGCCAGTTGTCAGGATATCTCTTGACATTGGTGCGGTAGACTTCGAATGCTTGGTCTTGTTTTCCCTGTAGCTGCATCTGCCGGCCGTAGATGTGGATCTGGATAGCCGTTCCCATCCCCAAGGCTTTGTTCCGAGCAGTGGTAGCCTCGTCTTTGCGGTTGAGGGTGTCCAGCGCCCGGGCCTTGGTCATCAGATTTTCAAACCGCTCCTCCACCTGGATGGAGTGGTCGGCATACTTCAGCGCCTCTTCCGGACTCATCTTGTTATCCAGTAAATAGCTTGCCGCTTCATCCCACGACGGCCACTCGTACTGGGCCCGTCCGCGAAGCTGATCGTGCAGGCTGGCCTCGACGACATCATTGGTGTTGACTTCCACTTTGAACGGCACCGCGACTTTGTCCCAGCGCATGACGATCACTGTGGAGTTCGGCTGCAGGTCGTCAAAATCATAAGTCAGCGCATCGTGCATTTCATCCGCATGTGATTTGACTGTTACCCGCAACGCATCTTCCTTTTGATCGTAGGAAAAACTTCCCCAGGAAGACGCATTTTTGGAGAAGACGATGGTCCATTCCGCTTCCCCGGGAATCATGTGCAGGCCGTAAAGGCCCTTGGCCAGCGGCTTGCCTTCAACGGTGACAGGATCACTGAACTCAATGGTGGTGTTCTCATTGGCGCCGGCCCGCCACACTTTCCCGTATGGCTCCAATCCGCCAAAAACCTTGCGACTCTTTACCAGTGGACGGTGATAGCGGATGGTAATGTCGGTAATTCCGAGGCGTTGTACAACCTCGGCCCGCTGGCTGGCCCGAGGCAGATCAAGCAACGCCGATTGAGCGCGGGAAAAGGAGACAAAGGTAAACAATGTAGCAAGCAGAAGTGTTGCAAGCAGGGAGTATCTGCGCATAAAGCACCTCAAAGTATGGAATGCGTTTGCGATAAGAAGTCTAACAACGGATGCCAGCTTAGACGAAGAGGGTGAGCAAAGGGAAGCACAGCAAGGCAGTCCCTGGCGGTTTTTACAAATCGTCAGACCCCATTATGTGAGCTGGATGATGCTATTTGCGCTTCTCTCGCTTCCTACTTTCCCAAGCTATCGTAAAGGGGCCCGGCCGGTTCCATCTGACTGCCTTCATCAGCGACGGTAATCGCCAGAATGCGAATTCTGGGATTATCAGGCAACGTGAGAGTTCGCGCGTGTTCGGGAACATCAAACCCATAAGCAAACAGGTAGGAGTAGGCGTAGGGGTCAAAAGTCCCATCAGGCGAGTGCAGATGCGAAGCGAACCAGGCAACGTCGGCGCGCTTGATGAAGCCGGGCGTGATCTTGCCGGTGAATTCCATCACTGTCCTGAACCTTGGAGGCGCTCCCGGCATCGCTCCAGGTGAGCCCGGACGCGATTTGATGGGCTCCTGATGAGTGTTCCACGATCGGTTGTCCCATTGACCGATGTAGCCGTTCCAATCCTGGATCGTCAGCTCAGTTTTTTGTTCGCCTACGCGGAATATTTCTGTCTGGTCGCCATTGGCGGCTGCAGCTAGCAGATACAGACGATTGAACTGGCCCTCAGGAATCGCGATGGTCTGCCCACGGGCTGCAACAGCATTGGGCTTGCCGGAACCGCCTGGGGCGAGATCAAAACGGATGTTTTCATAATCGATGGAGGAAGGCAGCATCTCTGCCGGCAGCGCCTTGCCTTGCGGTGCAGTCGGATCGCTAAGTAGGCAATCGAAGCACCCTTCAGCAGGCTTACCTTCGTGAGTAGCGACAGCCACGTCATAATCCAGCTTGACCGGCTGTGATTGCGGTGCAGTTTGTGGCGCCGCTCTGCGAGGGACCTTCACTGCAAAGGTACGCGGCTGATAGGGAGTGAAGCTGGTAACAAGATGACCGTTGTTGTCCACTTTCGCGGCTCCTATCGGCATTTCTTGTGCGTTCACTTCCCGCGCGGAAGTAAGTGGAACTCCGCCAAAGGCCAGATGAACATTTTCTTGCGGCTTTCCGTCCATCTCCACCAGGCGAACGATAAATTCATCGCCTTGCTCGGCTTTCTTCAGCGCCAGTACACGAATGCGGCTATTGTCAACTTTCAGGAAAGAGAAAGTCTTACCTAACGGACCGGAATGCGGAAAAGTGCGAAATGCGATGAGAGGCTGATTCAGCCGCAGAGCTTGCCAGTCAGTTTGCTCTTTGCGCCAGTCTCCGGAATGCCCGGCAAGGCCATAGATGAATTCGTGATGGCCCCAGTCCTGCGTGAGTTGATCGCTGTACGAGCCGCCATTGCCACCACCCAGACCGGGCGTATAGATCAATGTAAGGCGCAGGGTATTGTCATCAGGTTTGTCTGAGCCATATTTGCAATCCGACAGCACGGTCACGCCATAGGCGCCGCTGCTATCAGTCAGATCGAACCATTGATGAGAAGCAACTTCAAATTTCCTTTCATCATTGTTGCCGCGCTGGATGGTACCCACGTCCCAGTTGTAAGTTGCCTGCGGATTTTTGGCCGTCAGCGGAAAAGTGGCTTTGAGTGCGGCTTCTTTGGTCTTCCAATCGATGGCGTTCAGGAACTCCACGCGGTTGCCGGCATCGCCTGCCGACAAACGAATAGTCTGGACGAAAATTGAGTCCTCAGCTTGCCGCTCAACGCGAACGGCCACTCGCACCGGACCATTCTCAACGATGCTTATTTTGGCCGGACCCTGGACGTAAGCGCGTGGCGGCTTCTTCTGGTCTTCCCAATCCATGTTCCACGCCGGCCAGTCATGTGGCTTCTCCGTTTGCAGAGCGAGACGCGAGGGACCGGAAAGGAGTTCCTTTTTGAGACTCCTATCGAAGATGCTGCTGACATCGCCGTTCTGATCGAGCTTTACGCTGTAACGGGCATTCCCCAGTGATGATTGAGTGACGAGAAGCGGCTGATAAAGATCCTCCGGCCACGGTTCCGAACTCAACACGACGTCGTAGATCACATAACCGACCGACGGCGCTTTGGCCGGGAACAGCACCCTTGCCAGGCCGTCACTCGCTGCAACCAGTTGGGCCGCTGTTTCTTTTCCGTCGGGACCAAAGACTTGAACAGACTTGGGCGCGCCTCCGGAAAAAGAGAGCTCAGCTTCCACTGGATCTTCGCGCGCGATGTTCAGCGGGTTGTAGACGACGACCGGAACTCCTTTGACCTGAGTATCCATCGCTGCCACAACGCCGGCAGTAGCGTTGGTCAGCACACCGGCAAACTGGTTCATGGCCAGCACATCATCATTCCAGGCGTAGTTATAGGACTGCGGCGTAGCAGTCCCGGCCATGATGTCGTGAAACTGCCCGCCCAGGACCAGCGTCCATGCGTTGTTCAGCCGCTGCTGAGGATAACGTCGTGTGCCCAGCCACTCGGCAATCACTGATGCTTTCTCCGCAGCGTCGGCCAGCAATTCGTTCTTGCGGTTCCAGTGCTTCTGGTAGGCCTCTGAGCTCAGTGAGCCCGCAGAGTGATTGGTCAGTTCAAGCTCACCTTTATAGCGCGGCAGACGCGCCATTTGTCCGGGCTTGATGTCCAGGAACATCTGGTCGGCGGCCGACGAGATGACATGCACTGGACCATCGCCCACGCGCACCAGTGAGCCAGGCGCTGATTTCTGCGTTGTCGGCAGAACCATCTCTCCCTTATTGATGATAGTTTCCAGGAGCTTTACTGACGGCTCACGCGGTGCACCGCCTATGTCTCCGGTGCCATAGTAGTGATAGTCGGTGAACAGGCCGCTGACCTCGCCATTGCGCTGGACGCGTGCCGCCCAGTCTCCCTGATACCTCCAGAACTCGCGCTGCTGCTGATCCTGCCGGTTGGCGGGCACATCCGCCGGAGGAAGCGGCTTGCTAAGGTCTGTAGTGATATCAGCGCTGTAGCTTCCGGGATTGAATCCGGCAATCACGCTGCTTCCATCAGGTCCCTCCCAGATGCCCACGTTAAAGGGCGTGCCGCGAGGGGTGCGCTCGGGTGAATCCGGGCCGCCGGCTGGAGCGGACGATCCCCAGGTAAGTTTCTGCGTCGAAAAACCCTTGATGCCGGAATGGGAAAGGATGCTGGGCAGGGAAGCAGGGAATCCGAAACAGTCCGGCAGCATATATTCAACGCTGGCCTTGCCAAATTCGCGGCGGAAGAACTCATTTCCGTAGAGTACCTGGCGGAAGATGGACTCCGCTGAAGGCGAGTTGACGTCACTTTCCTCCATGGACGACCCGGCGGGAAACCAGCGCCCGGCAGCTACATATTGCTTGAGTTTTTCGAAGTCGGCGGGGTAGTACTCCTTCATCAGGCGATAGCGGTTGGCGCCGCTGAAATTGAAGATGTAATGGGGAAACTTCTCAAACAAGGCGAAGTTGCTGCGCAGAGTCTTGGACAGGTACTCGCGGATCACCTGCGGATATTCCCAGCGCCACTCCGTGTCCAAATGTGCGTAGCCAACCACGTAGAGCGTTGGTTGACGGCTTAAATCCGGAGCGCTGTTCTGAGCGCCGGCGCTCAGCGACAGACAGAACAAGAATGAGAGAAGGCAGAATTTGCAACGCATGAAGGAGTTCTCCCCAAGAAACTTATCACGAGGGCTAATACGCGTTAGCCCATTGAAGCGTTTGTTTTTTCTTCCGATGAACCGATGACCCGCCGACCCGATGACCCGATTGCGTCTTGTTCGACCCACTTCAGAACCGACAGCAGATCTTCCTGCTTGTCAGCACGCAAAAGTCGATCACGAAATTCTTCGTCCATGAGGTTCCGCGCCAGCCAGGAGAAAACGCGCAGATGCTCGTTTTCAGCATCAGATTCGCGCGCCGCAAGAAAGATGACAATCTCCACGGGATTGCCATCCACTGCTTCCCAGTCGACCGGCTTCTTCAATTTCATTACTGCGATGGAAGCTGTACTCACCGCATCGCTTTTGCAGTGAGGGACGGCGAAGCCGTGACCTAGTCCGGTAGAGTAAACGGATTCGCGTGCCCACACCGCATCCTCCAGGCGATCAGGATCATCCGTGCGTCCTTCTACATAAAGAGCATCAATGATTTCTCGGATGGCTTCCTCTTTGCTTGCAATGTCGTTGCCCACCAGAATCAGCTCGAGCGTGAGCAAGCTTTGCGCCGCGCCAGCCGGTTCGCGATCCAGCAGACGCTCGACATCTTCCGCACCCGGGCGCTCAAGAACCTCGGACAACAACTGCCTGCACTCGGAAAGAGAGAGCTTGGAAATACGTTCTTTGACCATCGGAATATCAGGAACAGGAACACTGATTTCTTCCACTCCCAGCGCGATCAGCAACGGGACACTGCGCAAGTCAGCGGCCATATCACCGCATACGCTCACGGACTTCCCATATTTTCCTGCACCGGCCATAATCTGCTGCAGCAACCTGAGGAATGCCGGATGGCGCACGTTGGCCAGGCTCGTCACTCGGGGATTGCCGCGATCGGCAGCGAAGAAATATTGGCTGAGATCATTGGTGCCAATGCTGAAAAAATCGAGCTTCTGTCCAAGCTGGTCGAGGATAAACGCGGAAGACGGCACTTCAATCATGGTCCCCACGGGCATGGAGCCATCGAACGCGATCCGCTTTCCTTCCAGTTCGCTTTGCACTTGGGCCACTTGTCCTTTGAACCAGAAAACTTCTTCTATAGTAGAAACCATCGGAACCATGAGGTGGATGCGGCCCACCGCTGAGGCGCGAATGATGGCGCGAAGCTGCGTGCGCAACAGCTCCTGGTTTTGTGCGTAGACGCGCACGCCACGATAGCCGAGAAAAGGATTGTCCTCGGCCGGCATCTTCAGGAAGCGCAGAGGTTTGTCTCCGCCAACATCAAAAGTGCGGATCACAACTGGCTTGCCTTGAGCCGCTCGCGCGGCGTGCGCATAAATCTCGAATTGCTCCTCCTCCGAAGGAGGCTGCTCCCTTCTGAGAAAAAGCATTTCCGTCCGGAAGACCCCGATACTGGTCGCGCCGGCATTAAATGCTTCATTCACCTCCTGCGTGGATGCCACGTTTACGGAAACGCCAATCGTGCGTCCATCCCTAGTGTGCGCCGGTCCTTCGCCATAGCGTGCCAACGCTCTCTTGCGGCGCTCCATCGTCTTAGACTCGCGTTCGTAAAAACTGGTTACCGGCAGCGTGGAGTCGAAAATCAGGAATCCCCGGTTCGCATCCACAATAATTTCAGTTCCTGACGCCAGTGTCTGCGCGTTCTTGACTGCCACCAAGGTTGGGATTTCCAGCGCGCGTGCCAGAATCACTGTGTGAGAGGTAGTTCCCGCCGATTCCATCACCAGACCGCGGATCCACTTACGGTCCAGCGCCGAGAGTTGTTGCGGAGTCAGGTTCTCGGCTACCACAACAGACGGTCCTCGCAGCTCCACTGCGGCCGTAGGTTTTACGCCGGAAACATTTTCCAACAATTCCAGGCAGATGCCATGAATGTCGAGCGCACGCTCGCGCAGAAGCGGGTTCTCAGACCGCCGCAGCTTGTCGCCAAAAAAAGTATTGGTTTCCACAATTGCCTGAGCAGCAGAGATGCCGCGGGCCACCTGCTCCATCATCCTGGCGGTGAGTGCTGCGTCGCCCAGAATAGCCAGATGCGCCTGCAGGATTCCGGATTCGGCCACGGAAAGCTGTTCCAGCAATTTGCCCTGAATGCGGGTCCGCACCGCCGCAATCGCACGATTGATTTGCTGCTCTTCCAAAACGGGATCGTGGCGACTTGACTCCGGCGGCTCCGGCTGCAACTGAATTCCGCCAACAACCACTGCCTTGCCCTTGCCCATGCCCCTGCTCGCCGGTCGTCCAAACCATGCCTGCACGCCCGCCAGCCGAAGCGCACGCGGAAGCTCTCTCCTCTTTTCAGTCGGAAGCAGCTCCGGGAGAGCCAAATCATGAACGGCCAGATCGCTGTGAATAAATTGTTGTAGCCCGGCGGATGCCGCTGCTTCGTCTTGTCCATGTACGCGAACCGAACAGGGATCATCCAAGCGAATGTCGGCGGCAATGATGGAGAGGACACTCTTCAAGTCCGCCGCAATCCCACTGCGAAGATTGGTCAGGGTGCACTCGGCAATGAAGTTGTTGGCAACGGCGGCCAGATGGCTGGCCGGCCGCGCGTGAAACCCGTGCGGCAGCGGACAGGTGAATGTGAACTCAAAGGACATCAGTGGCAATCAGTCCAATCTGTGTCATCAGTGGTAAGCCTTTGCTCCCGGCTAGAGCTTCGCAAAAACCTCACGCGTATTCTTAATTGCTTGCTGCAGAGGCACCTCGACAATCTTCATTCCTTGAAACCGCTCGCGGCCTTCAACGCTGATGTCCACGGCAAAGATTGCCACCCGGGCCTGCCTGATGTCGTTGTCTGAAAGCTTGTTCTCAATTCCCAGCGCGCCTTGGGTTT
This sequence comes from Candidatus Angelobacter sp., assembly GCA_036522215.1. GTDB lineage: Bacteria > Acidobacteriota > Terriglobia > Terriglobales > Acidobacteriaceae > Angelobacter. The sequence goes on from DATDGH010000672.1 coordinate 8,644, forward strand.
CTACCTTGATTTCATGTCCCAGTTCCTTAGCCACTTTTTCCAGCCTTGCGGCGGCCATGTAAGTGTGAGCAATGCCGGTTGGACACGCAGTAACTGCTACGATCTTCATGCTGCCTCCGTGGCGGCTTCCACTGGTTTTGAAGACATCAGTTTCACCACATTGATGGATAATGCTGTCACCAGCGTTCCGGCAATGATGGCCACGACGTAAACCAGTCTATGTTCCACCACCGGCAGGACGATAGGGCCGCCATGCGGCGCTCGATCGCCAACTTCGCCCATCATCGCGATTACCGACGCTACCATCGAGCCCAGCATAATGCAGGGAATCACCCGCACTGGATCGGCTGCGGCAAACGGAATCGCACCCTCTGTGATTCCAATCATACCCATGGCCAGACCTGCCAGACCGGCTTCGCGGTCCTCTTCGCTCCACAGCTTTCTCCGCAGCAGGGTCGCCAGTCCCAGGCCCAGCGGCGGAGTGCATATGGCGGCGGCGCAAGCTCCCATAATACGGGTGCTGCCCTGGCTAAGCATACCCGCGCCAAAGAAGAACGCCGTCTTATTGATCGGACCGCCCATGTCGAACGCAATCATTGCTCCAAGGATCAGACCCAGCACAATGCTGTTTCCCGTGTTCATGGTCTTCAGCCACGCATCCGCTGACGTCATCAGATGCTGGATGGGCACGCCGAGCACCTTCAACATGACCACGCCGATTATCGCCGAAGAGAGGACAGGAATGACCAGGATAGGCATGACGGGCCGCAAATATTTGCTGACAGGAATTTTCTTAATCAGATCCACCACATAGCCGGCCAGAAGTCCTGCCAATATCGCACCCAGAAAACCGGCCTTCACTTCGCCGGAAAGATATCCTCCAATAAATCCGGGAACCAGTCCCGGCTTGCTGGCAATAGAATACGAAATGTAACCCGCCAGCACGGACAGCATCAGCGAAAATGAAGCCGTCCCAATATCCAGAATCAGCTTAAGCTTGGGCGCCTGGGAGAAATCAGGGCCTTTGGGCGTCATGGGCGCCAACGCGATTGCAATCGCAATCAGAATTCCGCCGCAGGCAATGAACGGAATGGCGTAAGAAACGCCAGTCAATAAATGCTGGCGCAGTTTTTTGAGCCATTCAAGCATGCAGAAAATCTACCACGGAGACACGGAGTCATGAAGAGAATCAAAGTGTTTGCCGCGAATTCACGCGAAAAAAGCGAATCAATTTCTGCTGGAGCTGCGCGGCAGAATCTCTAGACTGACCACTCCATTCTGAAAGTTTGCTTTTGCATCTGCCAGTGAATCCAGGATCGCGTTTGCTGCTCTCAACTCTTTCTCGGGATAAGTCGTATTGAGGGCGATCACTCGCATCCCGGCCGCCCTTGCTGATTCGATTCCAGCCGGAGTATCTTCAAACACAATGCAGTCCGCCGGCGCGAAGCCCAGCAGGGCAGCGCCTTTGAGATACGGCTCGGGAGAAGGTTTGCCTTCGATTACATCGTCGGCGCCGACGAGATTCGCCGGAACAAACAGACCGGCAAATTGCAATCGCGCTTTTGCCAGAGCGCGGGTGGCGGAAGTCACAACGGCGAAACGCTCAGAAGGCAGATTGCGCAATAGTTCTGGAGCGCCGGGAATGGCGATGATTCCTTCTTTGTCCGCAATCTCCATCTCTTCAACTTTACGGGTTTCTTCTTCGGCGTCCAGCTCCGGCGCGACGATGCGAATGGTCTCAATAGTGCGTCGTCCGTGAGCATGCTCCATCACAAGTTCAGGATCGAGTTTGCTCTCGGCTGCCCATCTCCGCCAAACGCGTTCCACGGCCAGAGTGGAGTCAGCCAGAACACCGTCGAGATCGAAGAGAATTGCCTGGCAAGTGAAAGTCACTGATCAGGATAGCAAGGTAATCGGGTCATCGGTTCATCGGTGCATCGGGTCACCACCACCCCGCTACGCCAAAACCGTGCGTATCGGGGACCCCGGTCATTGGGTCATCGAGAAGACCTGTCACCTGTGGCCTGTGACCTATTTCTTGGCGATCACATTTATTTCGCTGAAGAATGTGTTGCCCCAGGGATCGTCGTCTTCCGATGGGATGGAGTCGAAGAGCAGATAGCGGAACTTGCCCAAGCTGCCACTGGAGTCTGTGATGCTCACGCCATACTGGCCCCCGCTGTCGCCCTGTTTGGGCCGGGTGTCGACGGTGGCGATCAGCTTCCATCCACACGTGGCCGGATCGGTGTTGGCGTCAGGCTCAGGGTTAAAGCGGGAGTCGGCGCCATCGCTGCCATAGAGGTTGTAAACCTGCGGAGCGCGCGTATCCGGATGCCACGAATAGCTCGTGACCTCGGCAATTTCAAGAACGCTGCCCAGGTCCAACAGGAAGCGTCCGCCGTCGGCGCCATCATGGAAAAAGAAATTTGCCGCAGGCTGGTCCTCTTCTTCAGGCAGCACACCGTCTGTTAAAGCCTTCAGGCTGCTGTTAGGAGCCGCATGTCCAACCACCAGCTTGAGCTTGGCTTTTGCAGCCGCATTGTCCTTTACCGGAGAGGGCACTCTCTTGAATTTGAACTGGGCAGTCGCGGCATCGCCGGTGTTGTGATCGATCGTGACTTTCACCGCTGCTGATGCGGACACGGCGACGCCCAAAAAGAGCAGGCTGATGATGAATGCTTTCTGCTTCATTGTTTTTGAGTTTACCTCGTACGGAGTGAGAGGTCCTATTAATCTTCAGAGTCTTGAGGTCGGGTTATCTGTCTGCCTGCACTCCAACATTCCTCCGTGTCTTCGATATTCTCCGTGCCCTTTGTGGTAAGGTTTGCTGCTGGGCTCTCGCTTTTCTCGGTGCCTCCGTGGTGGGTTTTGCATTTTTGTTGTGAGGAGGAACATCATGATCGCCCGTAGAAATTTTCTCAGCTCGCTGGCAGGGTTCACTGCGTTTACAGCTTTAGCGGGGCCTGGCACGGCCAAGGCCTTGACGTCCGCCTCCAAGTGCCTGGCGGATGGCCCGGTACCGGCTCTTCCTCCACAAAGTTTGTACGATCGCGATGAAGATGCGTTCTGGGCGGCATTGCGCAACCAGTTCCTGATTCCCCGAGATGAGGTCTATCTTAACAACGGTACCGTGGGATCGAGCCCTTATCCGGTATTGAAAGGAATCTTTGACAGCTTCCTGGAAACCGAGCAAATGGCGCAAGCCAATCCTGAGGAGTATCCCATCTGGGGATACGAGCCCTATGTCGCTTATCGCGATGCTTTGGCGCAGTTTGTCGGCGCCACGCGCGACCAGATTGCTCTCACGCGCAACGCCACAGAGAGCAACAACTACATCGCCAACGGACTGGAGATGAAAGCCGGGGACGAGGTGCTCATGAGCGACCAGGAGCATCCCGGAGGCGAAGAGCCGTGGAAAATGCGGGCCAAGCGGTACGGAGTTGTCGTCAAGCAGTTTGAGATTCCCAAGCCGCCGAAAAATTCCGCCGAAATCCTGAATCGCATCAATGATGCGATCACGCCGCGAACGCGCATCATCTTTGTCAGCCACATCACTACGGTCACCGGCGTTGTCCTTCCAGTCAAGGAGATTGCAGCGCTCGCCCGCTCCAAAGGGATCATCTCCGCCTTTGACGGCGCGCATGTCACCGGCATGATGCGGCTGAACCTCAACGACATCGGCTGCGATCTCTACACCTCATCGCCGCACAAATGGCTGCAGGCCCCCAAAGGCACCGGTTTTCTCTATCTGCGGGACGACGCCGTCATGAACAAGCTTTGGAACACCATCGCCACCCACGGCTGGGACGAGCCGGACCTGAAAGCAGAGCGCTTCCAGCACATCGGCTCATCCAATGTCCCGATTCTGGCCGGCCTGAAAGCAGCAATCGAATTCGCCAACTGGATCGGCATGGAGCGGATCGAGAAACGCCATCGCGCTCTGGGTGACTCAATCTACGCCGAGATGATCAAACGCGGCGCAGAATCCTGGACCTCTCCCGACCCGGGATTGCGCTGCGGCATCGTGACGGTAAACGTTCCCCCAGCCAAGATGCCCGACCTGGAATACTGGATGTGGAAGCAACACAAAATCCGCATCCGCGGCGGCGCCCCTCATAAAGTCAGGCTTTCCACGCCTTATTACCTGCAAAAGAACGATATTCGGCGGTTTCTGGAAAAGCTGGGGGAATACAAGAGCTAGGGAACAGGTTACAGGGAACAGGGAACAGGGAACAGGCAAACACAGGGAACTCTCTGCAGCGGGTGCTACGTTGTTACAACCTACGCCAAATGAAGAAAAACAGGCCATTGGCCCTTAGCCATTGGCGTTCGCTCAGAACCAAAAGCAACAGCAAACCCTTAACCATAGAGGTCACCGAGTGCACGGAGGAAACCGCTAAGGAAGACGTCTGAGAGGGCAAAACACTGCTGTCCGCCAC